>NZ_JBEPTL010000013.1:0-106795 GCF_040549465.1 Glaciihabitans sp. UYNi722
CTTCCCAGCCGGGAACAACGGTCCGATCACCGCCCACGCCTCATCAGAAACCACATCACGCGACATCCAACAAGACTCGCCCACGACCACCCAAACCCGCTTTAGCAACACGCCCTAGCCCCACTCGTCGGCGAGCCCGCGCTACCGGTAGCTTCCGGTCAGGCGTACCGCGCCGCCGTTGACGCCCTTTGCGCCCTGCTCGAAGCCCGCGATATCGCGCTCTGAGGTTGAGATGGTTCCGACCGTCCAGGCCGGAATACCGTCCGTCGCGAGCTTCTCGATGATGCCGTCTACGGCGTGCGCCGCGACGACGGCGATCATACCGATGCCGAGATTCCAGGTTCCTTCGGTCTCTTCGAGGCTGATGCCGCCCCACTCAGCGACTACATGGAAGACCGGCTGCGGCGACCAGGTTGCGCGATCGACCTCGACCCAGCTGCCGATCGGCAGTACCCGCGCGAGGTTGGCCGCGATTCCACCGCCGGTGACGTGGCTGAGCGAGTGCACGGAGGTGCCGAGGCGCGGGTCGGAGAGCAGGCGCAGCAGGGGGGCGGTGTACAGCTTCGTCGGCTCGAGCAGCACTTCGCCGACGAGTCCGCCGAGTTCCGCCGACTGGTCAGAATAGGAGATGTTGCGGCCGGCAAGAATGTGCCGCACAAGCGAGTAGCCGTTCGAGTGCAGCCCGGATGACCCGAGCGCGACGACCACGTCGCCATCGGCCACGAGGTGGGAGCCCAGCAGCGCGTCGGACTCGACGGCGCCGACGGCGGCACCGGCGACGTCGTAATCGTCCGGTCCGAGGAGGCCAGGGTGCTCTGCCGTCTCCCCGCCGACCAGGGCGGTGCGAGTCTCGCTGCAGGCACGTGCGATGCCGGCCACGATATCCGCGATCCTGGTCGGAACGACCTTGCCGCAGGCGATGTAGTCGGTCATAAAAAGCGGCTTGGCGCCGACGACAACGATGTCGTCGACGACCATTCCCACGAGGTCGAATCCGATCGTGTCGTGCTTGTCAATGGCCTGGGCGATCGCGACCTTCGTGCCGACGCCGTCGGTGGAAGTGGCGAGCAGTGGCTTGGTGAAGGTCTTGAGGAAAGACACGTCGAAGAGACCGGCGAATCCGCCGACACCGCCGAGAACCTCAGGGCCGTGGGTCTTCGAGACCGCCGACTTCATCAGCTCGACGGCCAGGTCGCCGGCCGCCGTATCGACGCCGGCCTCTCGATAGGAGGTGGAGGAGTTCTCGGTCACGCCTCAAGAGTACCGGCGGGCTGTTACTCAGCCTTCACGGGCCTGGGGACAAATGTCGTATGCGAGACTAGAAGCGGCCCGAATCCGGGCGACAGCCACCTTGAATAATGGAGCCCGCTAGCGCATGTGCGGCATTGTCGGCATCGTTTCTTCGGAACCCGCCAACCAACAGGTCTACGACAGCCTCCTGCTTCTGCAGCACCGCGGTCAGGACTCCACAGGAATCGCCACCGCAGAAGGCCGGACCTTCCATATGGTGAAGGCTAAAGGCCAGGTGCGCGAGGCCTTCCGCACCCGTGACATGCGCGCCCTACCGGGCAACATGGGACTCGGTCACTGCCGCTACGCGACCAAGGGCAACGCGGCCAACGAGCAGGAAGCCCAGCCGTTCTATGTGAACGCGCCCTACGGCATCGTGCTGGTGCACAACGGCAACCTCACCAATACGCGTGAGCTGACCGAAGAACTGTTCCACATCGATCGCCGGCACCTCAACACCACCTCTGACACCGAGCTGCTGGTGAACGTGCTGGCACACGAACTGCAGGAGCAGGTGACCGGGCCCGACCTCGATCCCGACCAGATCTTTGCCGCCGTCGAGCGGGTGCACGAACGCGTCGAAGGCTCCTACGCCACCATCGCGATGATCCCCGGATACGGCCTGCTCGCCTTCCGCGACCCATTCGGCATTCGCCCCCTCGTGCTCGGAAAGCGCACCAGGGGCTTCGTTGGCACCGAGTGGATCGTGGCATCCGAATCTCTGGTGCTGGAGAGCGGCGGCTACGACTTCGTTCGGGATGTCGCGCCCGGCGAGGCGATCTTCATCGCTGTCGACGGCGAGATGACCTCCAAACAGTGCGCGAAGAACCCGCGCCTCGTGCCATGCTCCTTCGAGTACGTGTACCTCGCTCGCCCCGACTCGATCATGAACGGTATCTCGGTCTACGAGGCCCGTCTGCGACTCGGCAACCGCCTCGCCGACACGATCGCGAAGTACACGCCGATGGGTGACATCGACGTGGTCATGCCGATTCCGGATTCCGCCCGCCCCGCCGCGATGCAGGTGGCCCAGAAGCTCGGCGTGGAGTATCGCGAAGGCTTCTACAAGAACCGCTACGTCGGCCGCACCTTCATCATGCCAGGCCAGGCGGAACGCAAGAAGTCAGTGAAGCAGAAGCTGAATGCCATGGGCAGCGAGTTCACGGGCAAGAATATTCTCATCGTCGACGACTCGATAGTGCGCGGCACCACCTCGAAGGAGATCGTGCAGATGGCCAGGGAAGCCGGGGCCAACAAGGTCACCTTCACCTCCGCAGCGCCGCCGGTTCGCTTCCCACACGTGTACGGCATCAACATGCCGTCACGGCAGGAACTCATCGCCCACAACCGCAGGATCCCCGAGATCAACACCGAGATGGGTTCCGACAACCTGATCTACCAGGAGGTCGCCGACATGCAGGCGGCCATTATCGAGGGCTCGGATGTCGAAGCGCTCGAGATGAGTTGCTTCACCGGCGAGTATGTGACCGGCACTGTCACCCCCGAATACCTGGCCTGGGTGGAGAAGACGCAGCTCAGCTAGCGGCGTTCGCGACCGCTCCAGCCGCGGTCGACAGCTTGTGTCGAAATCGACCGCGCGGGGTTGTGTTATCCGCGCGCCGGTTGCAACAGGCGCGCGGATAACACAACGCCGCGCCAATGCCCCAGCTTGGCGGGACGAAGCCGCAGTCGCCCGCAGCAACCCGGGCCAGCTCAGTCCTGCTGGATCTCACCCTCAGCAGGCTCCGCGTCGACCGGCTCCGCGCCAAGAGGCTCGGCGTCGACGGTGGTGTGCTCCGCGTCGAGCGTCTTCGCCCGCCGATTCGACAGCAGGTCGAGGAGGATCGCCACGAGGGCTCCCGCGACCGCTCCGACCGGAATCCCGTACAGCGCGAAATAACCGAAGAGTGCGCCGAACCCGACGTTGGGATCGATGGGGAAGAGCGCCGTGAGGATGAAGGTGACCGCAGCACCGAGCCCCGCACCCAGGATGATGAACACGGGATACTTGGGCGCGCGACGAATGCGTACCTGGGTGACCGCCGTGGTTCCCTGCGGTTCCGGGGTCTCGGTCTCGTTGCTCATAGGACTATTGTCCCTCGTCAGCCCGGTCCCACCTGATCGGCAGGTTCTGGCTGAGGTCCGCGCGCGAACCGGATGCCGAGATACGGCCCTCGGAGAGCACGGTCGCCCACTCCTCACCGCCGGTCGCGATCGCGAGCCAGGTGAGGGCATCCATCTCGACGACGTTGGGCGGTGTGCCCCTGGTGTGACCGGGTCCCTCGATGCACTGGATCGCCCCGAACGGCGGAACGCGCACCTCGACCGAGTTGCCGGGAACCTCGTCTGCGAGGAGCTGCAGGAGGTAGCGCACAGCGGTCGCCTCGGTGTTGCGGTCGGCCACCGTCGCTAACGCACGGCGCACGGCATCGCCGCCCACGGCATCCGGAATCTTGGGGAGTGGCATGTGTCAACGCTAGTGCGCCGCTGGACCGGCGGCGGGCTACAGCTGGCTTGGGTACGCTTACCGGGTGAGAATTCTCGTTCTTGGCTCCGGCGCGCGTGAGCATGCCATCGTCACCGCTCTCCTCAGCGAAAACGCCGGTCATGAGATCACCGCAGCTCCCGGTAATGCCGGCATCGCCGCCGACGTGTCGGTGATCGCTCTCGACCCGACGAACCCGGGTGTCGTCACCGAGTTCGCACTCGACAATGACATCGAACTGGTCGTGATCGGACCGGAGGCGCCCCTCGTCGCCGGCGTCGCAGATAAACTCCGCCAGCGCGGCATCGCCGTGTTCGGCCCTGGCAAAGCCGCAGCCGCGCTCGAAGGAAGCAAGAACTTCGCCAAGCGAATCATGGATGAGGCCGGCGTGCCGACAGGTCGCGCGGTTCGTGCCGGAAACCTCGGCGAAGCCATCACCGCCATCGACGAGTTCGGCGCCCCTTACGTGGTCAAAGCCGACGGTCTCGCCGCCGGCAAAGGAGTGCTCGTCACCCCCGACCGCGATGCGGCGATCGCCCATGCCACCTACTGGCTCGGTCACGGCAGTGTGCTGGTGGAGGAGTTTCTCGACGGTCCGGAGGTCTCGCTCTTTCTACTGAGCGACGGTCACAACGTGCTCCCGCTGTCACCCGCGCAGGACTATAAGCGGCTCGGCGACGACGACGACGGCCCGAACACCGGCGGAATGGGTGCTTACTCCCCGCTGCCGTGGCTGCCTGCCGGGTTCGTGGACGAGGTCATCGAAACCATCGCGCTGCCCACCATCCGCCAGCTCGCCACGGAACAGACACCGTTCATCGGACTGCTCTATTGCGGATTGATCGTGACGGACTCCGGCATCCGGGTGATCGAGTTCAACGCCCGCTTCGGCGACCCCGAGACACAGGTGGTGCTTCCGCGACTGGTCACCCCGCTGAGCGGACTGCTCTTCGCGGCTGCGGTTGGTGGCCTCGGCGAGCTGGAGCGTCCCGAGTTCTCGGATGACGTAGCGGTCACCGTGGTGCTCGCCAGCGAGGGCTATCCAGAGACCCCGATCACCGGACGCACCATCACAGGGCTCGACACCGCGCTGGCCATTCATGGCGTGTCCATCGCCCACGCGGCGACCGCCCACTCCGGCGACCACCTGGTGGCGACCGGCGGCCGGGTGCTGAGCGTCGTCGCTACCGGCGGCGACTTCACCGAGGCACGCTCCCGCGCCTACCGAGCGCTCGAAGCCATCGACCTCGAGGGTGGTCAGTACCGCACGGACATCGCGGCAAGAGTCGCCCAGTGAGTGCGATCGACCTGCCCGGCTGGACCCACGCCTACTCCGGCAAGGTGCGCGATCTCTACATCGACGAGAACACCCGGGACCTCGCCTCCGCGGATCGCGTGCTCATGGTTGCCAGCGACCGGGTGAGCGCCTTCGATTTTGTGTTGTCCCCCGGCATCCCCGGCAAAGGCGAACTACTCACCACGCTGAGCCTGTGGTGGTTCGACCAGCTGACCGGTGTGCCCAATCATCTGGTCGCCGACCATGAGATCTCCGACGATGGAACTGTCAACGATCTGATCCCGGATGCCGTGGCCGGGCGCGCGATGCTGGCCAGGACGCTCGACATGTTTCCGATCGAGTGCGTGGTGCGCGGATACCTCGTCGGCTCCGGCTGGGCCGAATACCAGCGGTCGCAGAGTGTCTGCGACGTGCCGCTGCCCGCCGGCCTGCGGAACGGCGACCGCCTGCCCGAGCCGATCTACACGCCGGCGTGGAAGGCCCCGATGGGAGAACACGACGAGAACATCTCCTTCGAGCGGACCGTGGACCTGGTGGGTGCGGATGCCGCGGAGGCACTTCGCTCGCTGAGCCTCGAGGTCTTCAGCCGGGCATCCGCCATCGCCGAGGCACGCGGTGTGATTCTCGCCGACACGAAATTCGAGTTCGGCGCGAACCGGAACAGCGGCGTCATCACCCTGGCCGACGAGGTTCTCACCAGCGATTCCAGTAGGTACTGGGATGCGGAACTCTACGCGGCGGGCGACGACGACCGGCTAGCCAGCTTCGACAAGCAGATCGTGCGCGACTGGCTGAGCGAGCACTGGGACCGTTCCGCTTCGACAGGCTCAGGGCAGGCTGGCCCTCCGCCGGAGCTCCCCCAGGAGATTGTCGAACAAACTGCCGCCCGCTACCGGGAACTCATCGAGCGGCTCACCCGCTCATGATCATCCGCGAGACCAGCTGGGATGACCCGGATGCGATCGCACTGAGGGACGCCCAGCGTGCGGAAATCGCTGAGCGCTACGGCACCCCGGACTCCGAGCCTGGCGTGGCGCCGAGCGCCGCCGACATCTCCGTCTTCTTCGTGGTCTTCGACGACGACGGGGCAGCGATCGGATGCGGCGGCCTGCGGCAGTTGGACGACACCGAGGCCGAGATCAAACGCATGTTCGTGCAGCCCGAAAGCCGTGGCACAGGGGCATCGACAGCGATCCTCGAGCGCCTCGAGCAGGAGGGTCGCGTTCGCGGACTCGGCCGCCTTGTGCTCGAGACGGGCAACCGCCAGCCCGACGCCATCCGTTTTTATCAGCGCCAGGGCTACACCCGCATCCCGAACTTCGGCTACTACGTTGACTCCGCCATCTCGCTGTGCTTCGCGAAACCCCTCATCGCGGACGACCCCGCCGGTGACGTCGCCTGCGAGGGCTGCGAGTAGCCTGGTGGACCCGACGATCGGCCAGCCGGGGTCCCCATCGCGGAGGAAGGCCACCGCAGCGCCGTGAAGATCGGTTGCGATGGCCCGGGGAGGCTCATCGCCGGCTATCGCCGTGACCCGTTCGGCGTCGAGACAGTCGAAGAAGAAGGGCACGTCGAGGCAGTGGACGGCGGACCCGTGTATGGGCGAACGCCAGGAGAATCGGTACATCCAGGTCGGGCGATACCCCGGCCTCGGCGATGCGTGGCACGGATGATCGGAGCAGTCGGTCTGTGTGGTAGCGGGCGAGCACGGCGGCGGTAGGTTCGGCGACCCTGTCGGGATTCGCGACGAGATACGATCTGCGGCGCGCACGGGTGAGCCCCAGCCGTCTGAGCCTGAGACCGGTCAGCACCCAGCGCAGCTGTCTCTTGACCGAGGAGAAGATCATGGAGAACTCATCGTCGGTCGCCCCGAGGACGAGCGGTTTGTCGGCACCCACCCCGCACAGATCGAGTCGATGGTGGGCCGGGGATGAGCACGCCATCGACGACGGGTCCGAGCCGGAGTCCATCGTCGGCTCGACGCCGGCGAGACCGGCGAGGTGCCTCGCGAGATCTTCCGCGCGCTCCTGGCTCAGGTTGGCAGTCGCGCCTGAAATGCTGTAGTCGCCACGAAAGAGATGCAGGGCCGCGGGCATCCCGAGCAGGGTCACTACAGCCCCGCCGCCCGCCGACTGACCAGCGCTAGTTACCCGATGGTCGATCCCCTGATGATGAAGATGATGTCGTCGTTCCCGATCGGAAGGCTCGCGAGCTTCCCAGGCCTGGGTCTTGGTGTGGAGGAGATCGCGCAGCTCATCGCTGCCGGCAACGCAGCGGGGTAGCGAGGAGGCGGTCTCGTTCCGCACGCACTCGTCGGGCACCTCCTGCCCACGGTGCGGGCGGAGCAGCTAGTCACCGCGACGGATGAAGCTGGCGATCAGCTCCCCGATGAGCACGGCGGTCGCGGCCGGTCCGCGCGTGGGCGTCGTCGGCAGGATGGAGGTGTCCGCCACGCGAAGTCCCTGGACCCCGTGCACCCGACCGTACTGGTCCACGACGGCGGCCGGGTCGGCTGCGCGGCCGAATTTCGCGCTGCCACAGAGGTGGATCGCGGTACCGAGGTGGCGCAGCATCCAGTCGTCGAGTGCGGTGTCATCATCGAGGATCGCGTCGGTCAGCTCGGTGAGGCGGCGGAACAGCGACCGGTAGGCATCCGTGCGCAGGATGCGCACCGTCGTACGGATGACCTCGCCCATGCGCCGCAGATCGCTCTCGGTCGACAGGTAGTTGTAGTCGATGCGCGGCTGCACATCGGGATCGGCGGAGTCGAGGGTGATCTGCCCGCGAGAAGTCTCGGCCTGCACCGCGACCAGGAAGGCGAGGTCACCCTGGTGCGCGACCTGCTGGGAGAACCGTTTGAGCGACACGCCCTTCATCGCCCGTGCGACGCGAAGCGGATGCCGCAGGAAGGTGCCTGCGCCGGCGACGGTGCCCTGCGCGCTGCCGGTGAGAAGATACCCCATCGGCTTGATCATCGGGAGTATCTCCAGGTCGCCATCGAATTGCGAACCCTCCGGCCCTTCCGAGGTGAAGTTGAGGCAGTCCGCCATCGACTGCGTCGTCGAGTAGTCGACGATGCCGCGGCGGGGCTGCCAGCCGACAGCGATGTCGGGATGGTCGCTGAAATCCGTGCCGACCCCCGGGCGATCGCTCACCACCGGGATGCCGAAACGCTCGAGTTCATCGCGTGGTCCGACGCCCGAGACGAGCAACAGGTGGGGAGACTTGACCCCGCCGGCGGACAGCACGATCTCTGCCGCCTCGATGCTGGAGACCGCACCGGCGTGTACGACTTCGACTCCGACGGCGCGCGTGCCGTCGAAGATCACCCGGCGCACGTAGCTGTCGCCCTGCACCGTCAGGTTCGCGCGCGAGCGAATCGGATTGATGTAAGCGATTCCGGTGTTGAGTCGTATGCCGTCGATGGCATTCATCGGGACTGGTCCGTATCCCGGCTCGCCCTGGTCGTTCTTGTCGGGTTCTGAGATGAAACCCAGTTCCTCTACGGCGCGGCGGAAGGCCACGGTCGCCGGATGATCCTGGGGCGGCCTCGAGATCGTCATCGGCCCCGAACCGCCGTGCACCGCTGTCTCGCCGTACTGCAGGTCGTGCTCGAGCTTGCGGTATAGCGGCAGCACCTTCTCCCACGCCCACTCGTCGTTGCCGCCTGCCGACCACCGCTCGAAATCCTGGCGTCTGGCGCGGATGAAGTAGGCGCCGTTCACCGCGGACGAGCCGCCGAGAATGCGACCACGCGCGATCGAGTACGGCAGCGAGGGCGTGAGATGCCCCATGAACGACCAGTTCTGCGGATGCCCCGGCATCGCACCCTGCACGGTGCCTGAGTCGAGCAGTTCCTTCGGGAAATCGTCGGTGGAATCGGGCACGGGACCTGCCTCGAGGAGAAGCACCGACCGTTCCGGATCTTCGCTCAGCCTCGCGGCCAGCGGCGCGCCAGCCGCGCCAGCGCCCACCACGATGACGTCGTATCTCACCCGGAGTCGCTCCATCCCTCGACTCCAGTATCAACCCGCCGGGTGGATCTCCAGGCTCGCGAAGACAGTCCTCAGCACGACGAAGGCCGCCTCGAGTAGCTCGAGCAGGTCGGCATCCTCATGCTTAAGCCACTGTTCGTAGGCGGCGAGGGATGCACCGAGAAAGGCCCACGCGATGGTCTGCGGTTCGAGATTGTCGCTTTCGATACCCAACCGCAGAGCGGCGTAGTCGGCCACGACCTGGCGCCACGCTGCGTAGCGCAGGGTCGAGTGGGCAACGAGGGCCGGAACGTTGAGCAGGAGATCCATCCGTTCCCTGTGGAACGGGATCTCCTCCGCGGGAAAGCGGTTGAACTCGACGACGGCCAGCGACAGGGCCTCAACGAGCGGGGTGTCGCTGGGAAGCATCCGCAGGAAGGAGCGCATCTGCTCGAGGCCCGCGTCGAAGTCACCCCATGGCAGGTCGTTCTTCGAGGGGAAGTAACGGAAGAGAGTGCGGCGACCGATGCCGGCGGCGATGGCCACCGCATCCACCGTGGTGTTCTCGAA
Source organism: Glaciihabitans sp. UYNi722 (assembly GCF_040549465.1). Classification (NCBI taxonomy): domain Bacteria; kingdom Bacillati; phylum Actinomycetota; class Actinomycetes; order Micrococcales; family Microbacteriaceae; genus Glaciihabitans; species Glaciihabitans sp. UYNi722. The sequence goes on from NZ_JBEPTL010000013.1 coordinate 9,617, forward strand.
ACCATTCTCGATGAAGAGCTGCAGCGAGATGTGACTTAGCTCGGCGTGCGAGATAGAGGGCTGGCGTCCGATACGCGCGCCTGACGTTTTCGGCGCATTCGAAGCATCCATGGAGGTTCACCCCTTCCCTTCGGCACTCAGTGTCATTAGTCTCAGATTAGTAACGGATTTTCGCCGCTGTAGTCGATTTCTAGCACGAGGAGGACCTCATGGGACCCACCGAACAGTCAACCACCGAGACCGATGTAGTCGAGCTGGTCGAAGAAGACACCCTGGTCGAGGAGATCTCGATCGATGGCATGTGCGGCGTCTACTAAGTCGCCGACATGTCCGACCTTGATCTTGACCGCGGGTGGGATATCCATCCGCAAGTATCCGTACGACCTGAGCCCTTCGGCGCACTTCTCTATCATTTCGGCACCCGCAAGCTCTCGTTTCTCAAAGACACGACCCTCCTCGCGGTCGTGAAGTCCCTCGCGGAGTCTCCCTCCGCCCGGGCCGCCTGCCTCACCGCGGGCGTCGGCGAGTCCGATCTTCCCCGCTACCAGCGGGCACTCGCCACTCTCGCGCAATCATCCATGGTCGTCGAAAGGGCCTCATGACACTCCTCGATGCTCCCCGAACCTCCCCCTTCGTTCTCGCCCCGAAAGACACACCACGCAAGACCGAGCGTCTCGTCGATCTCTTCGAATACGGCCTGGACGCTCCCATCTGCCTCACCTGGGAGTTGACCTACGCCTGCAACCTCTCCTGCGTGCACTGTCTTTCCAGCTCCGGCCGTCGCGATCCCCGCGAACTGACCACGGATGAGGCCAAGGCAGTTATCGACGAATTCGAGCGGATGCAGGTCTTCTACGTCAACATCGGCGGCGGAGAACCCACGGTTCGTCCGGATTTCTGGGAACTCGTCGACTACGCATCCGACCACCACGTCGGGGTCAAGTTCTCCACCAACGGCGTGAAGATCTCGCCGGAGATCGCGCAGCGGCTGGTGAAGAGCGACTACGTGGATGTGCAGATCTCCCTGGATGGCGCGACCGCCGAGGTCAACGACCACGTTCGCGGACCTGGCAGCTACGCCACCGCCATGAAGGCCATGCAGAACATGTACGACGCAGGGTTCAAGGGCTTCAAGATCTCGGTCGTCTGCACCAGCCAGAACATCAGCCAGCTCGACGACTTCAAGGCCATCGCGGACAGGTTCGACGCGCAGCTGCGTCTCACCCGCCTTCGACCATCCGGCCGCGGCGCCGATGTTTGGGACGAACTGCATCCCACGCAGGCTCAGCAGCGCGAACTCTACGACTGGCTGGTCGCGCACGGCGAAGGCGTGCTCACCGGGGATTCCTTCTTCCATCTCTCCGCCTTCGGGGATGCCCTGCCAGGCCTCAACCTCTGCGGAGCCGGTCGCGTGGTCTGCCTCATCGACCCGGTCGGCGACGTCTACGCCTGCCCCTTCGCCATTCACGAGGAGTTTCTCGCCGGCAACGTCCGCTCGGAGGGCGGCTTCCAGGAGGTCTGGAAGCATTCGGAGCTCTTCCTCAAGCTGCGCGAGCCGCAGTCGGGAGGCGCATGCACCTCGTGCAATTTCTTCGACACCTGCAAGGGCGGCTGCATGGCCGCCAAGTTCTTCACCGGCCTGCCGCTCGACGGTCCAGACCCGGAATGCGTGCAGGGCTACGGCGAAGAGCTACTGAAGAACCGTAAGGAGAAGGACGGCGGACCGATCCTTCCGACCTCGTCGATCGTGGACCATTCCCACAGCACTACCCGCGCCGTACGCGAGGGCATGGGACCGGTGCAGCTCACGCTGAGCCGCCGCGCCGGGATGGCGCCGGTAAACGCAGCAGACTGCGAGCCGAGTCCGCTCACCGGGTTCAGCCCGGAAACGCCTGCGACCAGCGCAGCGCAGCCTCCGGCGAGCGATTGCGACGAGAGCCCACTGGCCGGAATGAATCTTTGGGCGAAATCAGATGCCGGTTGCGCATGCGGCAGCGGAGGAGAAGGTGCCTGCGGCTGTAGTTAGAGCCTGATTCGCAACGCGGATCGACGTGACAAGCGCCTGGTCCGCTTGCGACGGAGAGCCACGGATTACCACCCGGGATCCGCGTTGTAATGAATCGGAAGGAGCACGCGATGGGGCGTGTAGAAGGAAAAGTAGCATTCATCACCGGAGCCGCACGCGGACAAGGGCGTAGCCATGCCATCCGTCTGGCCCAGGAGGGCGCTGACATCATCGCGGTGGATATCGCCGAATCGATCCCCGGTATGGAGAGGTTCTACCCGGGTGCGACAGAGGACGACCTCGCCGAGACCGTCCGCCAGATCGAAGCCCTCGACCGCAGGATCGTCGCAACCAAGGCCGATGTCCGGGACTTCGACGGCCTGAAGGCAGCTCTCGACCGAGGTGTGGCGGAACTCGGACACGTCGACATCGTGAGCGCCAACGCTGGCATCTTCATGTTCGGCGACCAGACCCAGCTCGTCACCGACAGCGATTGGCAGACAGTGATCGACATCAACCAGACGGGCGTCTGGCACACCGCCAAGGCGGTCATCCCCCACTTGATCGAGCAGGGCACGGGCGGATCCATGATCCTCACGAGTTCGACCGCCGGGATCATGGGCACTCCGAACGTGGCCGCCTACACTGCGAGCAAACACGCCGTCGTCGGAATCATGAAGACGCTCGCGCTCGAACTCGCTCCCCACTCGATTCGCGTCAACACCGTGCATCCAACCGGTGTCGCCACGAACATGATCCTCAACGAGGCGACGTTCCGCCTCTTCATGCCCGACCAGGAGCACCCCTCGCAGGAGGAGGCTGCGAAGGTATTCCAGTCGACGAACGCGCTGCCGATCCCGTGGGTTGAACCTGTCGACATCTCGAACGCCGTGCTGTTCCTCGCCTCTGACGAAGCACGGTACATCACCGGCACCCAGCTCAAGATCGACGCCGGCTACACCCTGAAGTAGCCACTTAGCAAGTAACACACAACGAAAGGAGCACGCGATGGGGCGTGTAGAAGGAAAAGTAGCATTCATCACCGGAGCCGCCAGAGGGCAGGGGCGCAGCCACGCACGGCGACTCGCGCAAGAGGGTGCTGACATCATCGCGATCGATGCCTGCGAGGACCAGCCGAACATCCCCTACGCGGGAGCGACCGAAGCCGACCTCGCCGAAACCGTTCGCCAGGTCGAAGCTCTCGACCGCCGCATTGTCGCCACCAAGGCCGATGTGCGCGACTTCGCCGCGCTCAAAGCCGCCGTGGATGAGGGTGTAGCCCAGCTCGGACGTCTCGACATCGTGAGCGCGAACGCCGGCATCGGTGTGAACCCGCTCTCGACCGACGAAATCCCGGACGAGGTCTGGAAAGACATGCTCGACGTCAACCTGTCCGGGGCGTGGCGCGCCGCGAAAGCAGCCATCCCACACATCAAGGCTGGAGGGCGTGGCGGGTCGATCATTCTCACCAGCTCGGCGGCCGGGCTTCGCGCCTACGCCAACGCCGGTGCCTACGTGTCAGCGAAGCACGGTGTAGTCGGCCTCATGCGAACCCTCGCGCTCGAGCTCGCGCCGGACATGATCCGGGTGAACAGCATCCATCCAACCCAGGTCGACACCGACATGATCCAGAACGAAGCGACCTATCGGTTGTTCCGTCCGGACCTCGATCACCCCACGAAGGAAGATTTCGCTCCGGCCTCGCAGACGATGAACGCACTGCCGATCCCGTGGGTCGAGGCGATCGACATCTCGAATGCCGTGTTGTTCCTCGCCTCCGACGAGGCGCGCTACATCACCGGCGTGACCCTCTCGGTCGATGCCGGATCCAACATCAAGTAAGCGAAGTACAACACCCGAACACGAGCACAACCACAAACAGTCAGGAAAGAGAAGAGATCATGGGAAGACTCGAGGGCAAAGTCGCCTTCATCACCGGAGCAGCACGAGGCCAAGGCCGTAGCCATGCGCTGCGGCTGGCACAGGAGGGTGCCGACATCATCGCGATCGACATCTGCGAAGCGCTGTCGGAGAACACCTATCCCCCAGCGACCGAAGAGGACCTAACAGAGACGGTTCGACAGGTCGAAGCCCTCGACCGCCGGATCGTGGCCACGAAGGCGGATGTTCGCGACTTCGCCCAGGTGAAGAAAGCCGTGGACGACGGCGTCGCACAACTCGGCCGCCTCGACATCGTTTCGGCCAACGCCGGAATCGGTGGTACGCCGCACCACTCGGAGGACATCCCTGAAGACGAGTGGAAGAACATGATCGACATCAACCTGTCGGGCGTGTGGCGAGCGACGAAGGCTGCGATACCGCACCTCAAGGCGGGCGGGCGAGGCGGTTCCATCATCCTCACCAGTTCGGATGCCGGTCTCTTCGCCTACGAGAACATCTCCCACTACGTGTCTGCCAAGCATGGCGTCGTCGGGCTGATGCGTACGCTGGCGCTGGAACTCGCACCGGACTTCATCCGCGTGAACAGCGTGCATCCGACGACCGTCAACACGCTGATGGTGCAGAACGAGGGCACCTACAAGTTGTTCCGGCCGGACCTGGAGAATCCGACGCAGGACGACTTTGCGGCGGCGGCCACCACGATGAACGCGCTGCCGATCCCGTGGGTGGAGCCAATCGACATCTCGAACGCCGTGCTGTTCTTCGCCTCAGACGAGTCCCGCTACGTCACCGGCGTCCCCCTCGCGGTCGACGCCGGCGCCGCAATCAAGTAACACCCAAATCGAGAGAGAAGAGAACACCATGGCAGGACAACTCGAAGGCAAAGTGGCCTTCATCACCGGCGCTGCCCGCGGCCAGGGTCGCAGCCACGCGATCACACTGGCCAAGGAGGGGGCCGACATCATCGCGATCGATATCGCATCGCAGATCGACTCCGTGCCCTATCCGATGGCGAACCCCGACGATCTCGCGGAAACCGTGAAGCAGGTCGAGGCGCTCGATCGCCGGATCGTCGCCACGGTGGCGGACGTACGCGACAGAAGTGCGCTGCAGGCGGCCTTCGACAAGGGCGTCGCAGAGCTCGGACTGGTGCAGATCGTGTCGGCCAACGCCGGCATCGCACCGATGTCGCAGCATCCGACGGCGCAGGAATGGCAGGACGTGATCGACGTCAACCTCTCCGGCGTCTACCACACCGTCGAGGTGGCCAAGCAGCAGATGATCGACGGGGGCAAGGGCGGATCCATCATCCTCACCAGTTCGACGGCCGGCCTCACCGGAATCGGCGGGAATACTCCTGGCGGTCTCGGCTACACCGCGGCCAAGCACGGCGTGGTCGGCCTGATGCGCGCGTACGCGAACTACCTCGCCCAGTTCTCGATCAGGGTCAATACCGTGCATCCGACAGGGGTGAAGACACCGATGGTGCTGAATGACGCCATGCAGGCGTTCATCCAAGCGGACCCGGCGATGGGCCAGGCGATGCAGAATGCGCTGCCGGTGGACATGGTTGAGCCTGTCGACATCTCCAACGCCGTGCTCTGGCTCGCGTCGGACGCGGCACGTTACGTGACCGGAACCACCCTGCCGGTGGACGCCGGGTTCGTCAACAAGCGCTGAGCAATCGGCGGATGCCGGGTGGAGTCTCCGCCCCGCATCCGTGACCGACTGAGAAGCGTCAACAGCAGGACTGACTACAGAAAGAAGTTCTAATCATGGGAAGACTGGATGGCAAGGTCGCCTTCATCACCGGAGCCGCCCGCGGCCAGGGACGCAGCCACGCGCTGCGACTGGCTCAGGAGGGCGCGGACATCATCGCGATCGATATCGAAGACCAGATGAGCACCGTACCTTACGACATGGCGACACCCGCAGACATGGCGGAGACCGTCAAACAGATCGAAGCTCTCGACCGGCGGATCATCGCCACCAAGGCCGATGTGCGTGACTTCCACGCGGTCAAAGCCGCCCTGGATGATGGCGTCGCCCAACTTGGCAAGCTCGACATCGTCTCGGCGAACGCCGGAATCTTCAGCTTCGGCACGATGGAGGAGTTGAGCGACGACGAGTGGGACCAGCTGCATGACGTGAACCTCAAGGGCGTCTGGCACACGGCGAAGGCGGCGATCCCGCACCTGAGAGCCAACGGTGGAGGATCGATGATCCTCACCAGTTCGTCAGCGGGCGTGAAGGCCGTGCCGAACATCGGTCATTACGTTGCCGCCAAGCACGGCGTGATCGGCCTCATGAAGACGCTGGCTCTCGAGCTCGCGAACGACATGATCCGCGTCAACACCGTGAACCCGACCAGCGTCAATACCGACATGATCCAGAACGCGGCCACCGCGGCGCTCTTTGCGCCGGATCTGCCGGTCGAGGAGCGCACGCGTGAGGTTCTCGGTGAGCGCTTCAAGGTGATGAACGCGCTGCCGATCCCGTGGGTGGAGCCTGTCGACATCTCCAATGCCGTGCTGTTCCTCGCCTCCGACGAGGCGCGCTACATCACCGGAGTGGTCTTCCCTGTGGATGCCGGCCAGCTCGTCAAGTAGTCGATAGAAGCAAGTAGTCGATAGAAGTGGGGCGGCGTATCGTGCGCCGCCCCGCCACAACCCGAGGGAGAACCCGTGGCACAGAGCACCATCGCCGATACCCGGAAGCGGGTCGCGTCGCATCTCGTCGGCCGTGAGCGGGAGTTGGAACTCACGCTCGCCGCCGTCGCCGCAGGTCGCGACATCGTGCTCGAGGGGCCACCCGGCACGAGCAAGACGACGATGCTCAAGGCGATCACAGAGGAGTGGGGCATCCCGCTGCTCTTCGTCGAGGGCAACGCCGACCTCACGCCGGCCAAGCTCGTCGGGCACCACAACCCTGCACGCGTGCTCAAAGAGGACTACAGCGCAGACAACTTCGTCGCCGGGCCGCTCATCGAGGCGATGCAGAAGGGCGGGTTCCTCTACATCGAGGAGTTCAACCGGGCGCCGGAAGACACGCTCAACACTCTATTGACCGCCATGGCCGATCGCTCCATCGCCGTACCGCGGGTGGGTGTGATCGTCGCGGAGCCAACCTTCCGGGTGATCGCGTCGATGAACCCTTACGACAATGTGGGCACCACCCGCCTGTCGACGAGTGTGCACGACAGGCTCAATCGGCTCTCCATCGACTACCAGGATGCGGCATCCGAGGAGGGCATCGTGACCCTGCGCACCCATGCCGAAGGGTTGCTGCAGCAGCAGATGATGGTGGACGCCGTGGCGGTCACCCGCGCGACCCGTGAGCATCCGGACATCCGCCAGGGCAGCAGCGTGCGTGGTGCGATCGACTGCGTGCTGGTCGCTACGCAGCTGGCCGAACTGCGCGAAATCCTGAATCCGGAGGAATCGGGTTACCAGGAACTGTTCTACGACGCGATGATCGTGGCGCTCTCCGGCCGCATCCACCTCGATGAGGCGATCGAGTCGACGCCGGAGCATGTGCTGCGCGAGATCTGGGAAGACCACTTCATCCTTCAGCCCGCCATCGCGGAGCCCGGCTGAAGGGAGGTCGAGGCCGACACTCCGATGAAACGCGAGGCCTCTCCGAAGAAGAGCCGCACGCTGCAGCCGCTGAAGCGCAAACCGAAGCAGCTCGACCAACAGCCGATGGCTTACGAAGCCGGAAAGGGCGGTGCGGGCGTGGTGCTGCGCGCCGATCCGTCGCGTGAGCCGAGCACGGCAAAAGCGAAACCCGGGGTGTCGACGTCTGGTTCTACGGACGAGGACGCCGAACTCGTGCTCGCCACCGCGGACGCAGTGGATGCCGACCCCATCGTGCGAGCGCGCGCCAGACAGATCGCGGCGCGGCTGTCGATCCGCCGCCCGCGCGATGATGGCACCGGCCAGCGTGGCGTGGGATCGCTAGCCAGCCTGCCCTACCGCGGCGGCTCGGACGACATCGACCTCGACAAGACGATCGAGGTGCTCGCCGAGCGTCCGATGCCGGAAGACGAAGACATCATCGTGCACGAGCGCGTGCGAACCCGCCGTTCGGTGGTGCTCGCCATCGATGTCTCCGGATCGATGAAGGGCGAACGCGTGCCGACGGCAGCGGCGACCGTCGGCGCGCTGGCCGGCGAGTTGCAACACGATGCTCTCGCGGTGATCGCGTTCTGGTCGGATGCCGCGGTGCTGCTGCGTCTCGGCGAGCCTGTTCGCCCGATGGACCTGCTCGACACCATGTTGCGGATGCCGGCCCGCGGCCTCACCAACGTCTCGTTTCCGCTCGAGCTAGCCAACCAGCAGCTCAGGCGTGTTCCGGTGCGCGATGCCAGGGTCGTGATGCTGTCCGACTGCGTGCACAACGCGGGACCGGATCCCCGGGAAATCGCGGCGCGCCTGCCACGGCTCGACGTGCTCATCGACGTGAGCGGGGAGAAGGACATCGTCCTCGGTCGGGATCTCGCCCGAATCGGGCGCGGAAAGGCACAGCTCGTGCGCACCTATCGCGACGTGGCCCCCGCGCTGACCGTTCTCTTCGGATCGTGACCATTACTGTTATTTGGCACCGAGTGCCATTAAGCTGTGGGTAAGACTGTCCCGAGAGCGAACTGACAGATTAGGGAGAAATTCAATGGCGAAGAACGCATGGTTCGAGACCGTCGCCGAGGCGCAGCGTCGGGCCAGGAAGCGACTCCCGTCCTCGGTGTACGGCGCACTCGTCGCCGGCTCCGAGAAGGGGCTGACCATCGATGACAACATGGCGGCTTTCAGCGAACTCGGCTTCGCGCCGCACGTGGCCGGGCACAAACCGGAGCGTGACCTATCGACCACGGTGATGGGCATCCCGATCTCCTTTCCGGTGATCATCTCGCCGACAGGCGTGCAGGCCGTGCATCCGGAAGGCGAGGTCGCCGTCGCGCGTGCTGCCAAAAACCGCGGCACGATCATGGGGCTCAGTTCCTTCGCGAGCAAGCCAGTGGAGGAGGTCGCGGCCGCCAACCAGAACCTGTTCTTCCAGATGTACTGGACAGGCACCCGCGAAGCGATGGTGCAGCGGATGGATCGTGCCCGCGCCGCGGGGGCGAAGGGACTCATCGCCACTCTCGACTGGTCGTTCTCCAACGGACGGGACTGGGGAAGCCCCACGATTCCCGACAAGATGAGCCTGAAGACGATGGTCACGTTCGCGCCGAACGTGCTGCCGCACCCGAAGTGGCTCTGGGAGTTCGCGAAGACGCGTCATATTCCCGACCTGACGACTCCGAACCTCACCGCACCCGGCGGCGAGGCGCCGACATTCTTCGGCGCCTACTACGAGTGGATGCAGACACCGCCGCCCACCTGGGAAGACGTCGAATGGCTGCGCAAAGAGTGGGGCGGCCCCTTCATGCTCAAGGGTGTGACGCGCATTGATGACGCGAAGCGCGCCATCAACGCCGGCGTGACAGCGATCTCCGTCTCCAACCACGGTGGCAACAACCTCGATGGCACACCGGGGACTATCCGCGTGCTGCAGTCGGTGGCCGAGGTCGTGAACAACCAGATCGAGATCGTGCTGGACGGTGGGGTACGCCGTGGCAGCGACGTCGCGAAGGCCGTCGCTCTCGGAGCTCGCGCCGTGATGATCGGTCGCGCCTACCTCTGGGGCCTCGCCGCGAACGGGCAGGCCGGGGTGGAGAACGTGCTCGACATCCTGCGCGGCGGCCTCGATTCCGCGGTGCTCGGACTCGGGCACTCTTCCATCAAGCAACTCTCGCCTGCGGACCTCTACGTCCCGCCGACCTTCTCGCGCAGGCTCGGTGCGGATGCCGCAGCTCCGGCGACACCGGTGCGCCCGGCCCGCGCCGCGGCCGCCCCAAAGCCCATGACGAATCCTGCGACCAAGTCCCCGGCGAGGTCGACGGCCAAGGCCTGAGCGAAGTCGCGATAGCGTGATCCATAGGGAGCCCACGTGACGGCATTGCTGGCGGAGAGGGCGTGGCCCTCCGTCTCCGGCGCGCCGCTCGTACTCGTGCCGCTTGGCTCGACAGAGCAGCACGGGCCACATCTGCCGTTCTCGACCGACAGCGTGGTCGCCACAGCCGTGGCGACCGGGCTCGCCGACAGGCTCGATAACGCGATCGTCGCACCGACGATCTACTACGGTGCCAGCGGCGAGCACCAGTCCTTCCCTGGCACCGTGTCCGTCGGACATGAGGCGCTGCAGCTCATGCTCGTGGAACTCGCGCGATCGCTGTCGACCTGGGCGGGAAGCATCCTCATCGTGAACGGACACGGTGGCAATGTCGCCTCGCTTTCGGTTGTGATTCCGCAGCTGATCGCCGAGCAGCACCGAGTGGCGTGGGTGCCATGCACCGTGCGCCACGGCGATGCCCACGCGGGGCGGATCGAGACCTCCCTGATGCTGCACCTCGCGCCGCAGTCGGTTGATATGGCGAGCGCGAGCCCTGGCAACGTCTCTCCGATGAGTGAGTTGTTGCCCGCGATGCGCAAGGGAGGCACCCGGGCGGTTTCGGCATCCGGAGTGCTCGGCGATCCCATCGGAGCCACTGCCTCCGATGGGGTGGCGCTGCTCGACAAGATGATCGCGACGGCCCTGCGACGCTTCACCGCTTACGCCGTCGACGATCGAGGATGCCTGGCATGACTGACCAGCTTCCCGACGGTTTCACCGTGCGCCTCAACCGCCGGGTGCGAGTGCGCGACGGCGGCCGCGCCCTGATCGGCGGCTCCCCGACCAGGGTGCTCTACCTCGTCGACGCCGCGCGTGCCATGATTGTCGACCGCACACTGCGGATCGCGGATGCCGGCACCAGAACCCTGGCCGACCGACTCCTCGAGGCGGGCATGGCCGACCCCGTTCTCAGCTCGCTGCCTGATGCTGACGAGTCGGAGGTCACCTTCGTCGTGCCGGTGTTCGGCCGGCCGGCAGCACTTGATCGCCTGCTCACCAGCATCGGTCACGGGCGCGAGGTAATCGTGGTCGATGACGTCTCGCCCAACCGCGCCGCGATCATGAGCGTGGTCAACCATCATGGCGCACGCTTCCTGCCTCTCGAGGTGAACGGCGGACCAGCCGTTGCCCGCAATGAGGGGCTCAAGCACGTGACCACCCCCTTCGTGGCCTTCGTCGACTCGGACATCGTGCTCGATCCCCTCGCCACGTCGACACTACTCCGGCACTTCGTCGACCCGAAGGTGGCCCTTGCCGCACCGCGCGTGCTCGGGCTCGACGACGGCGGTGGCATGAACTGGATCGAACGCTACGAGGAGGCGCGGTCCTCGCTCGACCTCGGCATCCATCCGGCCACCGTCCGACCACGATCGCCGGTTTCCTGGGTGCCCGGTGCATTCCTCGTGGCCAGGCTAGACGCCATCGGAGACGGCTTCAGCGCCGAGATGCGCGAGGGCGAGGATGTCGACTTCGTCTGGCGTCTCGCAGAACAGGGCTGGCGTATCCGCTTCGAACCCGAGGCCAAGGTCTGGCATGAACACCGCCAGAGGGTCGGCGTCTGGCTTCAGCGCAAAGCCTTCTACGGCAGCTCCGCGCATCCGCTGTCGCAACGGCACCCGCACGACATCGCGCCGGCGGTGCTCGCGCCGTGGAGTGCTGGCGTCATCGTTGTGCTGCTGGCCCAACGACGCTGGTCCGTTCCCGCCGCTCTGCTGATCTCGGGCTTCGCCGTGTGGCGGATCGCCCGCAAGCTCAAGCGCAGCAAGCACCCGGTATGGGTCGCGACCGAGCTGACCACCGAGGGTGTGCTCGCGTCGATCACCCAAACAATGGCGCTATTGGTGCGACACTGGTGGCCACTCGCTGTGATCGCCGCGATCTTCTCGCGACGGATGCGGCGAGCCGTCCTGGTCTCCAGCGTGCTCGACGTCGTGCTCGAGTTCCGCCGCACGCGGCCACGGCTCGACCCGGTCCGCTTCGGGATCGCGCGCCGGCTGGACGACCTCGCCTACGGCGCGGGGGTCTGGTTCAGTGCGATCAAGGGCCGGTCTGCGCGGGCGCTGCTGCCCGACATCCGTCGCCACTGAATGTCAGTACCGAACCGTTGCGGAGGATCGAACAGGCCTGTCGTCCCTCGGGCGACGGTGACGGTGTGTTCTCCTCAGCAACGGTTGGTCACGGGCCGAGCAGCCACTCGTCGTCCGCAGACGATTTCTTCTCGCCTGAGATAGCTTTCTTCAGCGTCGCGTTCGCGATTCGTACGCCGCCGGCGCAGTCTGTACAGCGCGGATGACGGACAGGTCGAACTTCGGGACGCGGTCGAAGTCGACGAGTCCGTTCTGCTCCTGGAATGTGTCGGTCAATTGCGTATAGCAGTAACCGAACATGTTCTCGTCATCCCGAAGCACGCCGATGAGGCCCGCGAAGCGTTCGTGGAACTCGTCCCGACTGGAGACACGCTGACCGTAACCCCACGACTCGCTGCCGTCATCGTTTCGTGCAAGTTCTTCGTTCCACCAGATGCCGCCGAACTCCGAGACGAAGAACGGCTGGCCGCCGTAGGGGATGGAGATTCCCCGCTCGAACTCCCTGTTCATGAACGGCTCACCGTGTGCAATGCCACCTTGCTCTTCGGCGAAGCGTGCCGGGTCCTGCTCGTAGGAATGCGCATCCCACACATCGACCTCGCGCACCCGGTGAGAGTAACCGGACGCGTCGATGACGGGACGGCTGGGATCAGCCAGTTTGGTGGCGAGGAACATACCCCGCGTCACGTCGTCGAGCACGGTGATGCGGTCGTGCATGGCCTGATGCGTCTCATTGAGCGGGCACCAGCCGATGATGGCCGGGTGATTTACGTCGCGCTCGAGCGCTTCGAGCCACTGCGTGATGAACGACGCCGTCTGGCCCTGGTTGTGCCCAATGCCGCCGGCGCCGGACACACCCCAGTCGCCGAACTCGCCCCACACCAGGTAGCCAAGGCGGTCCGCATGGTAGAGGTAGCGCTCCTCGAACACCTTCTGATGCAGCCGGGCACCGTTGAACCCTGCCTCGAGGCCGAGCTCGATGTCGCGAACGAGGGCGTCGTCATCGGGCGCCGTCATGAGCGATGACGGCCAGTAGCCCTGGTCGAGCACGAGTCGCTGGAAGACGTGTTCCCCGTTGATGAGCACGGCGGTACCGTCGATCGCGATGCTGCGGAGTCCGGTATAGCTCGACACCCGGTCGGTAACGTTCCCGTCGCCGTCGCGCACCTCGATCTCCAGGGTATAGAGGAAGGGATTCGCGGGACTCCAGAGACGAACGTCGGCAGGGTCGAGCTGCAGACGGGCGGTGCCCGCAAGACTCATTCCGAAGCCGGCCGTCGCTGTTGCGACCAGGTCCCCCTCGGCGAAGAGCCGAATGGTGGCGGAAGCGCCTGCGGCATTGCGGCTCGGTACGAGTTCGCAGCTGAAGGAGCTGGAGTCGACGTCGGGTGTGATCCGGAAGCGGCGGAGGTGCAACGGATCGACAGCCTCCACCCACACTGTCTGCCAGATTCCTGTGGTGCGCGTGTAGTAACAGTCGGTGTTCGAGTACCAGGTGGCCTGCTTGCCACCGGCTTTCGCTTCGTGACGCGAGTCACGAGCGCGCACCACGATCGAAACCTCCTGCCCCGCGGCCAGTTCACCGAGTGGCGCCTGGAACGGGGTGAAGCCGCCGCGGTGTCGCACGGCTTCCACGCCGTCCACCCACACGGTGGCGTCGTGATCGACCGCACCGAAGTGCACGACGCCGCCCTTGCCGACCCACTCGCTCGGCACGGTGAAGCGCGTGCGATACCAGACGGCCTCCATGAAGTCCGTGTGCTCGATCCCGGATGCCGCCGACTCCGGAGCGAACGGCACCGTGATGCGGTCGGTGAGCTCTCGCTCCAGAACTCCGCGCTCTAGCCCGCTGTCGCCCTGGTCGATCTCGAACTCCCACCTGCCATTGAGGTTCATCCAGCCGTCGCGAACGAGCTGGGGGCGTGGATACTCCGGCCGTGGCTGAGGGCCGTCCTCGATGCGGCCGTTCGCTAGGGGTGCGGGAAAGGAAAGCGGGTGTTGTGTCATGTGGCGTGGTTCCGATGAATCGTGGGTGGGAGACGAATGCCGGGCAGGCCCCCGCTGCGACACACTCGCGTCGAGCGTGTCGCAGCGGAGGTCCGCGTGCTACTTCGCGTCTTTGACGGCCTTGGTCAGATCTGCGATGAACTCCTTCGCCGCTTCCTTCGGCGTCTTCTTTCCGAACTGCACGTCCTGGCTGTACCGACCGAGGATCGTATCGCTGTCTCCTGCGCCGACCGGCGTGATGGCCGGAGCATCGCCAGCGATGGCCGTCGCTTTCGAGATGACATCCGACACGATGACGTCGGTCGGTGAGAGTTTCGGCGCTATCGCTTTCTGGAAGGCGGGGTTGGCGGGCGTGCCGCGTTCCGTGCCGAACAGCTTGCCGACCTCGGGGTCGGTGGTCAGGAAGTCGATGAGCTCGGCCGCCTCAGCGGGATGCTTGGATTTGCTCGAGATCGTCCAGTACATCGAGGGCTTCAGATACTGGTACCCCTTGTGGGCGCCCTTGCGCGACGGCAGGGGGAGGAGGTCGAGCTTCTTGTCAGGTGCCGCCGCCTGGAAGGCCGTGAGCACAGCTGATGGCTGGAATGTCATGGCTGTCTTGCCGGTGGCGATGTCGGACTGGTCGATGGTGGCACTTGCGCCCTCGGCGAGCTGTGAGGCTCCTGGCGCCGCCCCGCTCTTGATCTGGTCGAGCATGTACTGCCAGTAGCTTTCGAGCACGGACTCCTTCAGCACCACGTTGCCGGATTTGTCATACAGTTCATTGCCATACTGCCTGGCCCAGAGGGTGAGCGAAGGAGTGTCACCGCCGAACGGGTTGATGCCGTGCACGCTGCCGCCGGACGCCTTGGTAACGGCCTGGGCTATGCCCGCGAGGTCATCCCAGGTCCACGAGTCGGTGTCGGGAAGGCTGATGCCGTACTTGTCGAGCATCGTTCGATTGACGATGATGCCGGTGGTCACGAGGCCGATCGGCACGCCATACATCGTGTCTTTGAGTTGACCCTGCCCTCGAATGGAGGCCGGAAGATCGGAGGTGTCGAGGATCTTGCTGTATTTGTCGAGGTCGGCGAGCGCTCCGCGTTGGGCGTAGGAGGCAAGGTACAGCTGATCGAACTGCATCACGTCAGGAGCCTGGCCGCCGGCGACAGTGGTCGCGAGCTTGTCCCAGTAGCCGGCCCACTCTGTCGACTGACCTTTAACGGTGATGTTCGGATGCTTCTTCTCGAAGAGGTCGATAGCAGTGCGCGTGAGCTTGTCGCGCGCGGCGGCTCCCCACCAGTTAAGCGAGATGGTGACGGGCTTGTCGCTGAGTGTGGTACTCCCGTCACCGCCGCCGACGGCGCAACCGCTGAGGATGAGCATCGAGACGGCGGCCGCGGCGATGCCTCCGAGCACCCGCGAATGGATAGTGCTTTTCATGATTCTCCTTCGAATGAGATGAACGGACGTGATGCAGGGTTGGGTTGTCGAGGCAGGGCTCTCACTTACCGCCGGTGGTCGCGATGCCTCGCAGGAGGAAGCGCTGGCCGAAGAGGAAGGCGAGGAACACGGGGAGGAGGGTGACGACGCTCATCGCGAAGAGCGCGCCGTAGTCGGACTGTGATTGCGAGTCGACGAAGGAGCGCAATGCCACGGACGCGGTGTATTTGTCGGGGTCGGTGACGTAGATCAGCTGGCCGAAGAAGTCGTTCCAGGTCCAGATGAAGGTGAAGATCGCGGTGGTCGCGAGCGCCGGCGTCATGAGCGGCAGCATCAGCTGCACGAAGATGCGCAGGTGCCCCGCACCGTCGATCCGTGCCGCTTCGTCGAGCTCTTTGGGGATGCCGCGGATGAACTGCACCATCAGGAAGATGAAGAACCCATCTGTCGCAAGGAACTTGGGGACGATGAGTGGCAGGTACGTGTTGATCCAGCCGAGCTGAGCGAAGAGCACGTATTGGGGGATGATCAACACGTGAATGGGCAACATCATCGTGACCAGCATCGCCGCGAAGGAGAGCCGTTTGAAACGGAAGCGCAGTCGCGCGAACGCGTAGGCCGCGAGCGAGCAGGTGACCACGTTGCCCACGATCGACCCGAACACGATGATCGCCGAGTTCAGCAGGTAGCTGCCGAACGGCTGGGCGAGCGCGTTCCATCCCTTCGTGTAGTTCTGGGTCGCGAAGGTGTCGAGCAGCAGCCCTGGATTGCCGAAGATGTGGCCATTGGGTCGGAGCGAACTCACCACCATCCAAAGCACCGGATAGAGCATGAGCAGTCCGAGCAGGATGAGCCCGACGTGCTTCCCGATGCTCGCCAGACGCTGGCGCCGCAGCAGTGCAGCTCTCTCGGCGGCACCACGGCTACGACGCTCCTCGTCGGTGAGCGGTGGCCGTGCCGGGTGGGTCGGCGCGGGGCGGGAAACGGTCTGTTGATCAGTCATCGTAGAAAACCCAATACTTTGAGGCCCAGAAGTTGATGGCGGTGGCGCCGGCAATGATGATCAGCAGAAGCCAAGCGATCGCGGAGGCGTACCCCATTTGGAAACTGCCAAATCCCTTCTGGTACAGGTACAGCGTGATGAAAAGGGTGGAGTCGGACGGCCCACCTGAGCCGTTGGACACCACGTAGGCCTGCGTGAACGACTGGAATGCGCCGATGATGCCGAGCACGAGGTTGAAGAAGATGATCGGGCTGAGCAACGGCAGCGTGATCGAGCGGAACTGCCGCAACCGGGAGGCTCCGTCTGTGGACGCTGCCTCGTAGTACTGCCTCGGAATCTGTCGGAGTCCCGCAAGGAAGATCACCATTGGCGCGCCGAACGTCCATACGTGCAGGATGATGAGCGTCGACAGCGCGGTATCGGGCGATGAGATCCATCCAGGCCCCGTGATGCCGAAGACGGCAAGCAGTGCGTTGACGAGGCCGCTCGTACCGAACACCAGCCGCCAGAGCACGGCGATCGCAACGCTGCCGCCGAGCAGGGATGGTAGGTACAGGATCGAGCGGTAGAACGAGAGGCCGCGCAGTCCGCGGTCGAGCAACACGGCGATGGCCAGCGCGACGATGAGCTGCACCGGCACCGAAACCACTACGTAAATGAGGGTCACGCCGAGCGACTGGTGCAGGCGCGGGTCCTCCAGCATTCGCTGGGCGTTCTCGAGGCCGGTGAAGTTCGGATTCTGCAACAGGTTGTAGTCGGTGAACGAGAGATACAGAGACACGATGACGGGACCGAGCGTGATGGCCAGGAAGCCGATGATCCACGGGGCGAGAAACAGTGCCGCGGCCTTGTTGTCGCGGAACTCGGACTTGTTGCGCAGCGCCGGGGTGCCCTTCTGGCCCTTCGGAACCTTGAGTGCTCGCAGCTCATTCAGGGCGCTCATCCGGCCCCCTCAATAATCTGAGGAATGGTGATTTGCATGACGCGCATCTCCTTCGATGGCTATTCTGAGTGCGGACTTGAGCTACGGTAACCGTTTGCGCTACGTAGCACAAGTCGTTCCTAAAAAAGGTTTGGTTATCCGGTGGCAGTACAATCATGACGGAATAGCCTGACTCAGGCTGGCCGACCAGGAGGTCGTGATGGCGGTGACAGCCCGGGATGTCGCGAAGTTGGCGGGCGTATCACAGCGCACGGTTTCCGATGTGGTCAACCTGCCGGGTCGGGTCGGCGCGGAGACCCGCTTGCGGGTTCAGGCCATCATCGACGAAGTAGGGTATCGGCCGAACCCGCACGCCCGCGGCCTGCGTACGAACCGCACCGGGCTCATCGCCTTCGTTGTTCCCGAGCTCAACATTCCCTATTTCTCTGACCTGGCACGCTCACTCATCTCCGAGCTCGATCAGCGGTCACTGACACTGGTAGTCGATCAGACCAACGGCGACCCTGTGCGCGAGCGGGCGGTGCTCAGCGGCGGTGCCGTATCCGCCACCTTCGATGGCGTGCTGCTGAACGCCCTCAACCTGACGGCGTCCGACGTCGAAGCCGCTGCGGCCACCCAGCCCATAGTCCTCCTCGGCGAGGAGGACTATGGGCCCAGCGTCGATCAGATCTCGGTCGATGGCGTG
Organism: Glaciihabitans sp. UYNi722; assembly: GCF_040549465.1. Taxonomy (NCBI): domain Bacteria; kingdom Bacillati; phylum Actinomycetota; class Actinomycetes; order Micrococcales; family Microbacteriaceae; genus Glaciihabitans; species Glaciihabitans sp. UYNi722. The sequence goes on from NZ_JBEPTL010000013.1 coordinate 27,662, forward strand.
GGGGCAGCTTTCGCTGCGACGCGACACCTCATCGAAACCGGGTGCACTCGAATCGCGGCAATCGGCCTGCAGTCACAGGCCACGGGCACCACGGCGCAACGCGAGGCCGGTTTCGTCATGGCAATGCAGCAGTCAGGTCTCGATCCATATCGGTATATGACCGGGGTGGAATATACCCGTGAAAGCGGAGCCCAGGCAATGCGCGCCATGCTCGACCGCGAGGATCCGCCAGATGGCGTGTTCTGCTTCAACGACCTACTCGCCCTCGGGGCCATGCGTGCCGCTTGGAAACGCGGCTTCGACATTCCCGGGCAGATCGCCTTCGTCGGTTTCGACGACATCGAGGATGGAAGATACGCGATGCCATCGCTGTCGACGATCTCCCCGGATAAGGCCACGATCGCCCGACGAGCGGTCGAGATGCTCGTCGGCCGTATCGGAGGGGAGACCGGCCCCGGTCGGGCCGAGCAGGCGGGCTACGAGCTCATCGTGCGAGAGTCATCGAGGCCGCGCCGATAGGCAGCCGTGGTTCCTGCCGAGTTGCTGACCACGGACCCGGCCGGCGGGGTTGACCGCTGCGATTGCGGCGGTGGGTTGGCCGGTGCGGTTGCGGCCGTCACTCGTTCGGGTGGAGATGGGTCCATTCACCACCGCGGTCGAAGATAGTGAGGGTTTCGACAGTGCCCCGTTCCGCACTGCCCATCCAATGCGGCGTGCGGGTATCGAACTCTGCCGCTTCACCGGCGCCAAGGATGAACTCTTGATCGCCGAGCAGGATGCGCAGCCGCCCTGACAGTACATAGACCCAGTCGTAGCCCTCGTGGATACGCAACTCCGGTTTGCGGGCGCTCCAGGGAACGCTCATCCTGAAGGTCTGGTTCGACGCCGACTCCGTTGAGAGGGGCATAACGGATACCCGTCCGATCCGGCGGGCAGCCCGGGTGATGCGCGGATCGGGCACGGCGCCCGGCACCAGACCATCCAACCCCACACCCAACGCGCGAGCCAGCGGCAGCAGCAACTCGAGGTTCGGCTGGCGGTCACCGCGTTCGAGGCGCGAGATAGTGCTGGAGGAGATTCCGGTGCGCTGCGACAGCTCCGCGATGGTCTGGTCCTGCTTGCGACGGATGGATCGCAGTCGGCGACCCACCGTTGTTGCTATGGACGCCTCATCCATGAACGAATCCCTCCTGTGCCGATTCAGCAAGGATACTTGCTCTATCAGACCGCAACCTCGATGGTCGAGATATGGAACACCACACATTCGACATTGTCATCATCGGCGGCGGCCCCGGAGGGCTGAGTGCAGCCCTCGTAGCCTCCCGTGCCCGGCGATCGGTACTCGTTCTCGACGAGGGATCACCGCGCAATCGCACGGCACACGACGCCCACGGCTTCATCTCTCGGGAAGGGATCAACCCGCTCGAACTGCGGGAAATCGCTCGGGCCGAGGTCACCGGGTTCGGGGCCGAGATCAGCACAGCCCGTGTCGCATCGGTCGTTCGCGAAGACGGGGCATTCCGTATCGAGACCGACGGCGGGGACACGGTCACCGCTGGCTATGTCGTGGTCGCAACCGGCCTGCGCGACGAACTCCCTGCCGTGCCAGGGCTGCAGGAGAACTGGGGAGTCGAGGTGATCCTCTGCCCCTACTGCCACGGCTGGGAGGTGAAGGATCGGCGTCTCGGAGTTCTCGCCAACGACGTGCGCAGCCTTCACCAGGTGCAGCTGATCCGACAATGGTCGAGCGATGTGACCCTCTTCACGCACGATCTGGCGGAACCCGACGTAGAGGATGCGGCACGCCTGAACGCCCGCGGCATCCGACGGGTACCCGGCCGCGTCGAGAGGGTCGAACGCCGGGAGAAAGGGCTCGTGATCGTGCGGGATGACGGCGAGACCGAGGTCGACGCCCTGTTCATCGCGCCGCGTTTCGTTCCGAATGACGAGATCCTGCTGTCCCTCGGTGCGGAGACCGAGGACACCCCGATGGGGAGATTCGTACGAACCGACGGCACCGGCGCGACGACGGTGCCTGGGCTCTGGGCCGTCGGGAACGTCGCCGACCCCGGTTCCCTGATCGTGCATGCCGCGTCCATGGGTTCGAAGGCCGCCAGCGCCATCAACATGCAGTTGGTCGAGGCGGATATCGAGCGGGCAGTGGCCGGTCTCCGCTAGGAAGCGGGCTGATCGTCGAGGCCTTCGACGATCGCGGCGGTAATCGCGTCGAGCTGCTGCACTTGCTTCGTACTGAGCTGCGAGAACGCCCGTGCGCGTACTTCGGTCGCCTGGATCGGCGAGACCTTCTTCACCAGGCGGATGCCGACCTCGGTGAGTTGCACGATCTGCACGCGGCGGTCATCCGTCGATCTGCTGCGCTGCAGCCAACCCGATTTCTCCATGCTCACCACGGTGTGGGTGAGACGACTGGGCGAATAACGCAGCTGGGCGGCGAGCGCGCTCATCGCCAGGCGGCGACCGGATGTCTCGTACAGCACGACGAGCACCTTGTAGTGGGCGTGCGGCATGCCACCATCGCGCTGGGACTGGCGATCGAGTGCGCCGTCGAGCACGAGTGTCGCCGTCATCAGCGAGCGCCAGGCCTCCTGCTGCGCATCGGTCAATCTGCTCATCTCTCGACCATAGCGGAATAGTTGAAGCTTCAACTAAGTTGTAGCCATCATGACAACTCAGGATCTTCTCGCCGCCGACACCTCGATGGGTCCGGTAACCCTGCTCGTCGCCGACCTCGACGCGCTTACCGCCTACTACCGCGACGCCTTCGCACTCAGCGTGCTGGACGCGACCGCGGACACCATGACTCTCGGTCGAGACACGACCCCGCTCATCATCCTTCGGGCCGCACCCGAGCTGGTGCACGCTTCGCCGCGAGACGCCGGGCTCTTTCACACAGCGATCCTGTTCGACAGCGAAGCAGCCCTCGCCGCGGCGGTCTACTCGGTCGCGACGAAAGCGCCAGGCACCTTCACCGGCAGCTCCGATCACCTGGTGAGCAAGGCCTTCTACTTCACCGACCCCGAGGGAAACGGCGTCGAGCTGTACTGGGATCGCGACCGCACCCAGTGGAGCTGGACGCACGGCCAGATCGAGATGTCAACGCTCTTCCTCGACCCGAACGCGTTCCTGCAGGAGCATCTCACCCCGGAGGCCGTCGACGCTCCCAACTTCGGCGATGCCGTCGTCGGCCACGTGCACCTCTCCGTCGGTGACGTGGCGACGGCAAAGGAGTTCTACGTCGATCGCCTCGGCTTCGAACAGACCATCGCCATCCCCGGCTCCGCACTCTTCGTGAGCGCCGGTGGATACCACCACCACATGGCCATGAACACCTGGAACAGCGCGGGCGCAGGGCGCCGAGCTCGCACGCTCGGTCTCGGCCAGGTCGACATCGTCGTTCCGACGGCCGACGACCTCGGCGCGCTGGGCGAGCGGATGCAGCACTTCGGTCTCGGAGCCCGCGACGACGGTCAGACTCTCAGCTTCGACGACCCGTGGGCCAACCTCATCCGGGTGACGTCTGCGGTCTAGCGCGCCTTCCGCCAGCCGCGCTACCGCGACTTGCCATGAACCGTGGGTGCAGGTCGGCAGGCCACACTTTGTGACGAATGGCGGTGCACGCGCGACGTGGCGCTACTCGATCGGGTCGTTCCAGGACTTGATCACCTGCCAGGCGACCGCGGCCGCCGGCACCGAGATGAGGGTGCCAAAGATTCCGCCGAGGATCGTGCCGGCGGTGAGGGCGAGAATCACGACGAGTCCGTGAAGTTTGAGCGACTTGCCCATCACGAACGGCGAGAGGAAATTGCCCTCGATCTGCTGCACGACGACCACGACGATCACCACGGCGATCGCCGGCCCGAGCCCATTCGTCACCAGGGTGACCAGGGCCGCGATGATTCCCGTTGCGGTAGCACCGATGAGTGGGATGAATGCACCGATGAAAACCAGGATGGCCAGGGGGATCGCCAGCGGAACCCGCAGGACGAGCATCGCGACACCGATGAACACCGCGTCGACCAGGGCGATGAGTGCCGTCCCGCGCACGTATCCCCCGAGCGTCTGCACGGCGCTGTCACCCGCCCGGCGAGCCTTGGCGTGCACCACAGGCTTGAACGGCTTGATCAGGAAGGCCCAGATCATCGGGCCATCCTTCATGAAATAGAAGAGCACGATTATCGCCAGGATTGCGCCGGTCACCAGTTCCGCCGCTGTCGAGACTCCGGCGAGCGCACCCGATCCGAAGTTCGCGCTTGTCACGAAATCGACGAGCGTCTTCTGGATGTCGCTGATCTGCTTGGCCCCGATGTTGAAGGGTCCGTTTTTGATAAAGTCCGCGACCTGGTTGACGCCGGAGGTCACTGATTTCTGCAGGGCGGGGAACTGCGCCTGCACCTGGAACACCGCGATGGTGATGATGCCGCCGAAGACGATCACCCCGGCCAGCAGGGACAGGATGGCCGCGATCACGCGCGGCATCACCCTCTCCAGCACCCGCACCAGCGGGCGGAAGGCTGACGAGACGATCAGCGCAATGAGAATCGGGATGACCACGAGCTGGAGTTTCGTCGCCGCGAACACGATGAGCGACACGACGGTGAGAACGATCAGCACCTGGCCGCATCTCGTTGCGAGCCGACCGAAGGTGTCGGTCCACAGCGCTGCCGGCGTTCGTGTCTGCAGCGCTGCCGCCGTGGCTGTGGCGTGTGATTTCTTGAACATTGACTACCGTCCTGATCGATTGCTCCCGACAGTACTGTGCGGTCCTCGCTGTTTACAGGCCTTGCGCTGGCGAGTTGGTCGTGTAGGTCAGTCGAGCGGCTCGGCCCCAGCGTTGGCTCGGCTAGAATCGAAGCATCCATCCGCAGGCGAACTCGTTGGAGTTATCGGTGCCCACAATCGTCGTCGAGGTAATGCCCAAAGCCGAACTGCTTGACCCCCAGGGCAAGGCAGTCGCAGGGGCGCTCACCCGACTCGGCAAGACCCAGTTCAGCGCTGTGCGCATCGGCAAACGCTTCGAGGTGACAGTCGACGGCGAGGTCACGGATGCCGTGCTCGCCGCGGTCACCGGCCTCGCGAACGACATGTTCTCCAACTCCGTGATCGAAGACGTCGTCTCGATAACGGTGCTCAACTCGGTCGCTGCGCCTGTCGAAGCTGCGCCTGTCGAAGCTGAGCCTGTCGAAGCTGAGCCTGTCGAAGCGGCCTCCTCAGCGGTCGCGTCATGACCAGCATCGGCGTCGTCACCTTCCCCGGTTCGCTCGACGACCGCGACGCACAGCGCGCCATCCGTCTGGCCGGAGCGACGCCGATCGCCCTCTGGCACGGGGAGCACGACCTTAGGGGCGTCGATGCGATCGTGCTGCCCGGCGGGTTCAGCTACGGCGACTACCTGCGCTGCGGTGCTATCGCCAGTTTCTCGCCGATCATGAGCGAAGTCATCGACGCCGCGGCCAAGGGGATGCCGGTGCTCGGCATCTGCAACGGTTTCCAGATGCTCGCCGAGGCGCACCTGCTGGCGGGTGGGCTCATCCGCAATGCCCACGGCAGCTTCATCTGCCGCGATCAGAAATTGCGAGTGGAGAACACCTCGACGGCCTGGACCAACGAGTTCGACGACGGTGCGGAGATCACCATCCCGCTGAAGAACGGCGAAGGCGGTTTCATCGCCGACGCCGAGACCATCGCGCGCCTCGAGGGCGAAGGCCAGGTGGCGTTCCGCTACCTCGAGGTGAACCCGAACGGTTCGATCAACGACATCGCCGGCGTCACGAATGAGCGCGGCAATGTGGTCGGATTGATGCCGCATCCGGAGCACGCGACCGAGGAGGGCTTCGGCCCTGACACCGCTCTCGCCATGCGCAACGGTACCGACGGACTGAAATTCTTCACCAGCGCGATCCGATCGCTCGTCTCCGCCTGACTGTTTCGCCGCCTGACTGTTTCTCCACGGGTCTGTCTGTCCACCGCTCTGGTTCTCCACCGGTCGAAGGGAAAGAGGCACGATGGCTCTGAGGAACCACCGGGTTGCTGTGCTCGTGCTCGAGGGCGCGAAGCCGCTCGACGTCGGCATCCCCGCGCAGGTGTTCACCAGCCGACCGAGCATGCCATACGAGGTGCGGGTGTGCGGCGCCGCAGCCGGAGCAGTGACCGGCGGCGACGGTCTCACCTATTACGTCGCCGAGGGGCTTGAAGCTCTGGAGCACGCTGACACGATCTTCATCCCCGGCTACCGGGAGCCGGCGACCACGGAACCATCGGCGGTGGTCGTGGACGCTCTACGGGCGGCCCACCAGCGCGGAGCCCGCATCGCGGCCATCTCGACGGGGGCGTTCGCGCTGGCGGCGACCGGTCTGCTCGACGGTAAGCGGGCGACCACCCATTGGCACTACACCAGGGCTCTGGGCGTGAAGCACCCTCTCGTTCTGGTGGACGAGAATGTGCTCTTCGTGGATGAGGGCGACGTGCTCACGTCAGCGGGCGCGGCATCCGGCATCGACCTCTGCCTGCACCTGGTGCGGCGTGACCATGGCATCGGGCTCTCCAACCATGTGGCGAGGCGGCTGGTGGCCGCGCCCTATCGCAGCGGAGGGCAAGCGCAGTATGTTCCCCGCAGCGTGCCGGAGCCGCTCGGCGACCTGTTCGCGAGCACACGCGAGTGGGTACTGGAGCACATAGCCGAGAGGTTGACGCTCGAAGCACTCGCCCGCAATGCACGGGTGTCGGCACGCACCCTGTCGCGGCGTTTCCTGGAGGACACCGGATACACGCCGATGCAGTGGGTGCTCAGGGCACGGGTAGACCTGGCGCGCGAGCTCCTCGAGAGCAGCGGCCTGGGCGTGGAGCAGATCGCCGATCGCGTCGGACTCGGCACCGGCGCCAACCTGCGCCTGCACTTCCAGCGCATTCTCGGCACCTCGCCCACGGAGTATCGGCATACGTTCTCCGCCTGAACGGGCTTTGGCGACATCCTTGCGGCCTGTGACGCATGCTCTGGCGGGATCATTGCGCACACTGTCATTCAGGCCACTGTTGAGGAAGCATCCGGAGGCCGACGATGGAAGGCGGAACGAAAGGAAGCTCCATGACTCGCATTGCCATCAACGGCCTCGGCCGTATCGGACGCAACACTCTCCGCGCACTCCTCGAGCGCGACAGCGACCTCGAGGTGGTCGCTGTCAACGACCTCACCGCCCCCGAGACCCTCGCCCATTTGCTCAGGTATGACAGCTCACTCGGCCGCCTCGGCCGCTCCGTCGAGGTCGACGGAACGGACCTCGTGGTCGACGGCCGCCGCATCAGGGTGCTCGCCGAACGCGAGCCTGCTGACCTTCCATGGGCAGAACTCGGAGTCGACGTCGTGCTCGAGTCCACCGGCCGCTTCACCTCGGCAGATGCTGCCCGCGCCCACATCCGCGCCGGGGCTAAGCGCGTGCTGGTGAGCGCTCCCTCCGATGGAGCCGACGTCACTCTCGCCTATGGCGTGAACACGGATGCCTACAACCCCGCCGAGCATGTGATCATCTCGAACGCGTCGTGCACTACGAATGCGCTGGCTCCGCTGGCATCGGTGCTGGATGACCTGGCCGGTATCGAGCACGGCTTCATGACCACCGTGCATGCCTACACACAGGAGCAGAATCTGCAGGACAGCCCGCACCGCGACCTGCGCCGCGCTCGCGCAGCCGGTGTGAACATCGTGCCGACCACAACCGGTGCCGCGAAGGCTATCGGCGTTGTGCTGCCAAACCTCGACGGCAAACTGTCCGGGGACTCGATCCGTGTGCCAGTCCCGGTCGGGTCGATCGTGGAGCTGAACACGACGGTCTCCCGTGAGGTCACCCGCGAGGAGGTGTTGGCGGCCTACCGTTCAGCGGCGGACGGTGCGCTCGCGGGCATCCTCGAGTACTCCGACGAACCGCTGGTCTCCAGCGACATCACCGGCCAGCCGGGGTCGGCGATCTTCGACGCCGCACTCACCCGCGTCCATGGCACGCATGTCAAGGTGGTGGCCTGGTACGACAACGAGTGGGGTTTCTCGAACCGCGTCGTTGACACGCTCGAGTTGCTCGCTCGCGACTGAGCCCGCCTCGATCCTCTGCCATGTCCTGTGCCAAATGAAGGCACTCGTGGAGCGAGCCCCTGAATCTACGGGCAGCGATCATCCCGAAGGTCCACGATCCCCTTCATTTGGCACTGCCGAACACTGCCGAACACTGCGGCACGACACTGCACTGTGCGGCGCGACCCTTACACGTCCACCCGCTGCAATGCATCCTCCAGCGCGACCCAGGCGAGCATGGCGCATTTGACCCTGGCGACATAGCGCGAGACGCCGCCGAGCACGATCGCATCGCCGAGCAGTTCGTCGTCGCCCTGGAGTTCACCGCGCGAACGCATCAGTTCGCGGAACGCGTCGATGCGTTCGCGCACCGCTGCCTCATCGAGGTCGATGACCAGATCGGAGAGCAGTGACGCCGACGCCTGCGAGATCGCACAACCGTGCCCTTCCCAACTGATCGACGCGATGCCTTGGTCTCCGACGTGCACCTGCAGAGTGATCTCGTCGCCGCAGGTCGGGTTGATCTGGTGCGACTCGGCGGCAGCGCCATCCGTCAGGCCGTGGCCGTGGGGCTTGCGGGAGTGATCCATAATCACCTCCTGGTACAGGCCTTCCAACCCGGAGCTCATCGGCCAGCCCCAGAGGTACTGACCCCGAAGAACGTGCCGACACCGCGCACACCGTCGAGGAAGGCATCCACCTCGTCCGGCGTCGTATAGAGGTAGGCGCTCGCACGGGTCGTGGCCGTGGCGCCGAATCGTCGGTGCAGGGGTTGGGCGCAGTGATGGCCGACGCGGATGGCGATACCGAGGTCGTCGAGATACTGGCCGACATCGTGCGCGTGCACGCCATCGAACACGAAACTGGCGAGCCCTGCGCGATCGACACCGGATGCCGGGCCGAGCACCCGCACGCCGGGGATCTGCTCGAGTCCCGTCACGAGTCGCTGGCCGAGCGCCGCCTCCCAGTCGTGGATGCGGTCCATGCCGACCGCGCTGAGGTAGTCGACGGCCGCGGCGAGCGCGATCGCCTGCGACACCCGCTGGGTGCCGGCTTCGAAGCGCTGCGGCGCGGGCAAAAACTCCGCCTTTTCGAGGGTGACCGTGGTGATCATGGAGCCGCCGGTGAGAAATGGCGGCATCGCGTCGAGCAACTCCGCACGCCCGTAGAGCACACCGACACCGGTCGGGCCGAGCATCTTATGGCCCGAGAAGGCGGCGAAGTCCACATCGAGCGCCACCACGTCGAGGGGCCGATGCGGCGCGGACTGGCAGGCGTCGAGTACGACGAGGGCGCCGACGGAACGGGCGAGGGCCACCAGCTGCTCCACCGGGTTGATGGTGCCGAGAACGTTAGAGATGTGGGTGAAGCAGAGCAGGCGGGTGCGTTCGCCGATGATCGCGGCCGCCTCATCCATCCGCAGCGTTCCGTCGTCGCCCAGGCCGATCACGCGCAGAGTCGCGCCGGTGCGGGCGGCCAGCTCCTGCCAGGGGATCAGGTTGGCGTGGTGCTCCATCTCGGTGACGACGATCTCGTCGCCCTCCGTGAGTCGAAAGCGCTCGGCGTCGGCGCCGCCTCGACCCAGGCTGGCGTTGGAGAAGGCGTAGGCGATGAGGTTGAGCGCCTCGGTCGCGTTGGAGGTCCAGACCACCTCGTTCTCGCGAGCGCCGATCAACCTGGCGACGGTGCCGCGGGCGTTCTCGAACAGCTCGGTTGCCTCGGCCGCCAGCGTGTGAGCGCCGCGATGCACGGCCGAGTTGCGGTGCTCGGCGAAGTCGCGCTCGGCATCCATCACCGACGTCGGTCGCTGCGACGTGGCTCCAGAGTCGAGATAGACCAGCGGATGCCCGTTCACCCGTTCTCGGAGGATCGGGAAGTCGGCCCGCAGACGTTCGACCTCGGCGAGGGTCAAGGCTGTGGTCACCGTCTGCTGTTCTGTGATGGACATACTCGTCAACTCTTCCCGCGGCGCCCGCGTGCGCCTCCGTCAAGGCTACGCGCCTCATGGGGTGCAAGTACCGGCCGCAATACCGCCTTCCTGGGCAGCCCCGGTTGCGTTGCGCGGTTTTTTGGGGGGGGGGGGGGGGGGGGGGGGGGGGCCCCCCCCGCCCCCCCCCCCCCCCCCCCCCCCCCCCCGGGGGGGGGGGGGGGGGCCGCCGCGCCGCCGCGCCCGCCCACCGAGGGGCGGCCCCCCGCGGGCGGGGGGCCCCGGGGGGGGGGGGGGGTTTGTGGGGGGGGGCCGGGGGCGCGCCCCCCCCCCCCCCCCCCCCAAAACAACAGCGCACGGAACGGAAGCAGCGAGACGCGTTGTGGCGCCCGGTAGAATTGGCCTATCCGGCACACCCTCGAACCAGGAGCTATTACGCCCTTGAGCACCTCAGCCAGCCCGGCCACCTCAGCCAGCCCGGCCAGCCCGGCCACTCCCACAATTTCTGCCGCCGACACCGTCTCGAACGCCGCGGTCACCCCGGACAGGGAGCAGCCCTACGCTTCGCTCGGCCTCAAGGAAGACGAGTACCTCACAATCCGCGAGATTCTTGGCCGGCGCCCAACCAGCGGTGAACTCGCCATGTACTCGGTCATGTGGAGCGAGCACTGCTCCTACAAGTCGTCGAAGAACTACCTGCGCCAGTTCGGCACGAAGACCACCGAAAAGATGCGCAAGAACCTCATGGTTGGCATGGGTGAGAACGCAGGGGTCGTGGATGTCGGCCAGGGCTGGGCGGTCACCTTCAAGATCGAGAGTCACAACCACCCCTCCTACATCGAGCCTTTCCAGGGTGCTGCCACCGGGGTCGGCGGAATCGTTCGCGACATCATCTCGATGGGTGCCCGCCCGGTCGCCGTGATGGACGCTCTCCGCTTCGGCGCCATCGACGACCCCGACACCGCCCGTGTCGTGCACGGCGTCGTCGCCGGCATCTCGTTTTACGGCAACTGCCTCGGCTTGCCGAACATCGGCGGCGAGACCTGGTTCGACCCGGTGTACCAGGCCAATCCGCTGGTCAATGCGCTGGCCGTGGGAGTTCTGCGCCACGAAGACCTGCACCTGGCCAACGCCCGCGGCGTGGGCAACAAGGTGGTGCTGTTTGGTGCCCGCACCGGCGGGGACGGCATCGGCGGGGCATCCATTCTCGCGTCGGACTCGTTCAGCGCGGGCGGCCCGACCAAGCGACCCGCGGTGCAGGTCGGCGACCCCTTCGCCGAGAAGGTGCTCATCGAGTGCTGCCTCGAGCTGTTCCAGCAGGAGCTGGTGGAGGGCATCCAGGATCTCGGCGCTGCCGGCATCAGCTGCGCCACCTCCGAGCTCGCCTCCAATGGCGACGGCGGCATGTTCATCGAGCTGGAGAAGGTGCTGCTGCGCGACCCGACCCTCACGGCTGAGGAGATCCTCATGTCGGAGAGCCAGGAGCGAATGATGGCAGTGGTCACTCCCGAGAAACTCGCTGGATTTTTAGAAGTCACAGCGAAGTGGGATGTCGAGACCAGCGTGCTCGGTGAGGTCACCGACACCGGCCGCCTCATCATCAATTGGCACGGCGAAGAGATCGTGAACGTGGAGCCGCGCACCGTGGCCGTGGACGGCCCGGTGTACGACCGCCCGGTGGCCTACCCTGACTGGATCGACGCGCTGCAGCGCCACTCGGCATCCGCTCTCCCGCGCGCCGCATCGAGCGATGAGCTGAAGAGCCAGGCGGCAGCGCTGCTCGGCAGCGGCAACCTCGCCTCGAAAGACTGGATCACCAACCAGTACGACCGCTACGTCATGGGCAACACCGCCCTCAGCTTCCCCGACGACGGCGGCATGGTGCGGGTCGATGAGGAGTCTGGCCTCGGTTTCGCCGTCGCGACGGACGCCAACGGTCGCTACGCCCAGCTCGACCCTTATCGCGGCGCGCAGCTCGCCCTGGCCGAGGCCTTCCGCAACGTCGCGGTCACCGGCGCCACTCCCGTCGCGGTCTCGGACTGCCTCAACTTCGGCAGCCCGGAGAACCCGGAGGTCATGTGGCAGTTCTCCCAGGCTGTCGAAGGGCTGGCCGACGGATGCCTCGCCCTCGAGATCCCGGTGACCGGTGGCAACGTGAGCTTCTACAACCAGACCGGCGACGTGCCGATCCACCCGACACCGGTCGTGGCCGTCCTCGGCGTGATCGACGATGTCGCCGATCGGATCCCCTCCGGCTGGCAGGACGAGGGCAACAACATCTACCTGCTCGGCGTCACGCGCGACGAGCTCGACGGCTCTGCCTGGGCTGGCGTCGTGCACGACCACCTCGGCGGGCACCCGCCGATCGTCGACTTTCCGGCGGAGCAGGCCCTCGCCGGGCTCATCAGGGCGGCCTCGAAGCAGAACATCATCGCGTCGGCCCACGACCTCTCTGACGGCGGTCTCATCCAGGCGGTATCGGAGTCCGTGCTGCGCTTCGGCATCGGCGCGCGCCTCTGGATCAGCGAGATCATGGAGCGCGACGGCGTGGATGCCACGGCCGCACTCTTCAGCGAATCCACCGCGCGCGCCATCGTCTCCGTTCCCCGCGAAGACGACGTGCGCTTCATCGGTCTCTGCGAGGGCCGCGGCGTGCCCGTGCTTCGCGTGGGGGTCACCGACGCTTCGCTCAACGGAGCGGCCGGCGCCCTCGAGGTTCAGGACCGGTTCACCTTCACCCTCGAGGAACTCCGCGCCACGCACCGCGGGACTCTCGCGCAGCACTTCGGCCCGGTGATCGGCTACTAGTTTCCGGCGTCCGCTGGCGCTTCCGGCGAGTAGTGCGCGTCGGGCGTCCGGCAATTGTCGCATCCAGTGGCCTCCGCACGTCCAGGCCACAGTTCGTGCCAGGTGACGGCTCGACTTTCAGGACTGTGGAGAAACATTCCTCGGCGAGAGCCGAGATGCCAGGATCGTCGGATGTCTCGCCGCCGCTCCCTCCCGCCGACGCTCGCTCAGCGTCCCTTCGCGACGGCAGATGCGCTGACGAATGGATTGGGCGAGTGGCGTCTCCGAGCGGACGACCTCGCACGCCCGTTTCATGGCGTCCGGGTGACGCATCCATTTCTCCCGACAGTGGACGGTCTCGCCTTCGCGTACGCGACTCTTATGCCGGCGGAACAATTCTTCAGTCATCTCACCGCCGCGCATCTCCTGGGCCTTCGACTCCCTGAACGCCCGGACCTGACCAGCCTGCACGTGAGCACGCCCGCTCCAGGCCGTGCACCGCGGCGGCGCGGCGTGATCGGACATCAACTTGCCACCAGCGTTCCTCTCGTAACCGTCGGCGGTGGACTCCGTTGCAGCGGGCCGGTCGCCACCTGGATCATGCTGGGCGCCACACTGTCGCTCGACGATCTCATCGTGATGGGTGACGGCCTGATCGGACGGCAGAATCCGCTCGCCTCGATGTCGGAACTCGAAGTCGCGGTCGCAGCCCAAGCTGGCTGTCCTGGGGCGTCGCGACTTCGCGAAACTCTCAGTCACCTACGTCCGCGAACCGATTCGGCACGAGAGACGATGTTGCGCTTGATGATCGTGCGGGCCGGGTTTCCCGAGCCGTTCGTGAATCATGAGATTCGCAATGAGTACGGGGCCTTCGTCGCGCTGGGCGATCTCGCCTATCCGGAGTATCGCGTGCTGCTCGAATACGACGGCGGTGACCACCGCACCGACGAAAAGCAATTCCACCGCGACATCGACCGACTCGACGACGTGATGGAGTTGGGTTGGCGGGTCATCCGCGTCAACAAGAGCCTCATGGCACGACCGCCTTCGCTCTTCGGCAAGCTGCGGACGGCGCTGATCGCCGCTGGCTGGTCGGGCGCTAATCCATCCTGACCTGCCACCAACCGTGGTGTGGATGCCGTCGGTCCACAACTATCACGCTCACCTGTCACTAACCGTGGTGTGGATGCCGTCGCGCCACCGTTTGTGACAAGCGACCGTTGCTGGGGCCTGTCGGGCGACCGGACGGACCACAACCTACCGACGGACCACAACTTACCGGGCAGTCCAACCGCCATCGATGGGCAGTGTCGTGCCGGTGATGAGCGATGCTGCGCGCGAGGCGAGGAAGACGACCGCGCCGGAGACCTCGCGGGGGGCGCCGATGCGGTGCAGCGCTGCGATCCTGTCTATCGTGTCAGCGCGGAAAGCCGGATCGGACAGCGCGGCGCTGGTGCCGTCGGTCTCGATGAAGGTCGGGGCGACGGCGTTCACCCGGATGCCGAACTCGCCCCATTCGACGGCCAGCGCCTTGGTCATGTGGATGATCGCAGCCTTAGAGATGGCGTAGGTTGATTCGCCCGGCAAGGCAACGAGACCTGCCTGCGAAGCCATGTTGATGATCGCGCCGGAGCCGACCGACCTCATGTGACGGGCGGCGTGCTGCGAGATGAAGAAGGTCGCGCGAGTGTTGAACGACCAGACGGCGTCGAAGTCGTCCTCGCTCACGTCGATCGCCGGCGCGACGATTCCGCCGCCGGCGTTGTTGACGAGGATGTCGAGCGCGCCCAGTTCCGCGACGGTGCGATCGATGGCTGCGCGGCTCTGTTCGAGGTCCCGCACATCCATCGGCAGCGCGAGGGCACGGCGACCCAGCGCGGCGATCTCGGCCGTGAGACCGCCATCGTGTGCAGGGTCGCGAAGGCCGAGCGCGACATCCGAGCCGGCGGCAGCCAGCTCGAGCGCTATCGCCCGGCCGAGCCCACGGCCCGCGCCGGTGACCAGTGCGACGGTACCGCCGAGGTCGAAAAGAGAGTCGGTCATAGTGCGAAGGTCTCTCCGACGAGGCGCTCCGACTCACTCCAGAGCCGGCGGCCGAATGACTCGGCGTGGCTCGACTGGACAGGCTTCGCGAGCACAGGCTGGCCGGTGATATTGCCGCGCGGTCCCCAGTACTGGCCGCCCTCGGCATCCGGATCCGTCGCCGCGCGCACCGCGAACCAGGCTGCCTTGTCTTTGCCGCCGCCCACGAAGAACAGCAGGGTGGCGCGTGCTCGTTGACCCGCTGTCGGCTCCATGACGCCCGGCCGCTCCGGACTGTTGCCGTCCTGTCCGCCGCCCGGATGCGCGACCAGCGCGGTCACGGAACTTCCGGTGGCCCTCAGCCTGCGATCCAACTCGAACCCGAAGGCCTGCGTGGCGTGCTTGGACTGGGCGTAGGCGGCGAACGACCGGAATCTGCCCGTGCTCTGCAGGTCGTCCGGATTGAGCGCGACCAACCGGGTTGCGCCGCTACCCATCGTCACGATCCTGCTTCCGGGCGTCGTGGCCAACGTGGGGAAGATCAGGGCGGTGAGCAGGAAGTGGCCGAGGTGGTTCGTGCCGAACATCAGCTCATTGCCGTCGACGGTCTCTTCGCGCCGTTTGGTCGGCACGACCATGCCGGCGTTCTCGATGATCCCGTCGATCCTGTCGAGGGATGCCAGCTCGGTTGCCGCTGCCCGCACGGAGGCGTAGGAGGCGAGATCGAGCACCACCGAGCTCAGCTGCGCTCCCGGCTGGCGCGAGTGGATCGCCGTGATGGCGGCATCCGCTTTCGTCGGATTGCGGGCAGCGATGACGACCCTCGCACCGGCACCGGTCAGTTGCTCACTGATGAAGTAGCCGATTCCGGCGTTGCCGCCGGTGACGACGAAGGTCTTTCCTGCCTGCGAAGGGAGCTCCAGCGGGTTCCAGGTCACCTCAGGACTGCGTCTCGATGACGCCGGTGTTCGCGATCTGCTCATGCTGGTGGATGACCTCGGCGATGATGAAATTCAGAAACTTCTCGCCGAAAGCGGGGTCGAGATGCGACTCGGCCGCGAGCGCCTTCAGCTTCGTGATCTGCTGGCGTTCGCGTTCCGGGTCGGCTGGCGGCAGGTCGTTGGCCGCCTTCAGACGGCCAACCTGCTGGGTGAACTTGAATCTCTCCGCGAGGAGATGCACCAGGGCGGCATCCACGTTGTCGATGCTCTGCCGAAGGCTCAGGAGCTGGGCTGCTGGATCGCGTTCTTCTGCCATGACAAAAGGCTACCGTCGGATCAATCGACCAGAGTCAGCGTGACTTCGATGTTGCCGCGGGTGGCGTTCGAGTACGGGCAGACCTGGTGGGCGGCATCCGCGAGTTCCTGGCGACGCTCGGCCGGCACGTTGGGTGCGTAGATGTCGAGTTCTACGGCGAGACCGAAACCACCTTCGCCATTCGAGCCGATGCTGACGCTCGCGGAGACCTGGGAATCCTTGGTGTCGACACCGAGATTCTTGCCTACCGCGTGGATGGCGCTGAGGAAGCAGGCCGAATACCCCGCGGCGAAGAGCTGCTCCGGATTGGTGCCCTCGCCTGAACCACCCATTTCTTTCGGGGGCCGGGTGTCGAAGTCGAGGCGGTCGTCTTCTGAACGGACATGTCCGTCGCGGCCGCCTCCGGTTGCGTGGGCGATTGCGGTGTAGTTGATTTCCATTGCTTCAGCCGACCACCAGAATCTGGGCGTTTGCCTAGTGCGAGGTCACCGCGCATGTGGAGAGCAGAATCGTGGCGCTCGCGGGGGCGGCTGAACACGAGCCCTACGCCAGCGGTCGGTCGCGGAACAGCACCGGGCGCCCTGCGTAGCGCACGAGCCGCTTCTCGAGTCCGGTTTTGACGGCGGGCCATTCGTCGACGACCACTGAGAAGACGACGGTGTCGCGCCACGTGCCGTCCGCGCGCGGGCGATCACGGCGCAGGATGCCCTCGAAGGTCGCACCGATGCCGGCGATGGCGGCACGGGAACGGCTGTTCATGGCATCCGCTTGGATCTTGACCCGGCCGAAACCGCTGTCGAAGGCGAGACCCAGCATCAACAGCTTGGTCTCAGCGTTGACGGCGGTGCCCCAGACCCGCGGGTCGAAAGCCGTCCAGCCGATGTGGGTGCTCTCGTTCTCCGGATCGAAGTCGCCGAGCGTCGAGACGCCAACGACGGCCCCGTCATGCGGCCCGCCGACGAGGATGACGGCGTACGGGTTGCCGGTCTCCCAGGTGAAATAACCCTCAGCCCATTCGACGAAACCGGCCTCGGTATCGCGGTAGCCGGCAGGACCGCGGCCGAAACCACCGGCGAAGGTAATCGGATGCCCGATCGCCAGGAACAGTGCGGGCAGGTGTTCTTTCGCCAACGGCTCCAACCGAACGAAGTCTCCACCGATGGGCGCGGGTACGGGGCGTGTCGCAGTCACGCTGCCCAGTCTGGCAGTGGGCGGTGACACGATGATAACCGTGAGCGATGCAGCCCTCATCCATGGTCCTGAGACGTCAGAGCTGCGGGACGATCTCTGCCAGGTGGCGGCCCCAGCGACGGTAGAGGGAAGAGTAGCTGAATACCTCGCCGACATAGTCCGATGCCTCGGCCTCTGGCAGGCGAACCAGGTGCACACCCTTCTCCTCTGCACAGACACTGCGCGCGTCCGCGTTGAGCGTCTGGACGTGATCCTCCAGGACCCCCCTCACGATGGGTCGGACCTGGACGTGTCTGGCGACATCCTGCACTTCGCCCACCAGTATCTTCGCGGTCCTGGCCGAAGTCGTCGTCAGGTAGGCGAGCAGACGCTGAAGCTCAGCGCGCCATCGGCTATGGCTCGCGAGGGCCAGCGCATCCGCGACGCCGGGAAGCACAAGCACGATGTCGAAACTCGGCAGAGAGTTCAACTCCCGCAGGCAGGCAGCTACGCCGGCGAGTTTCAGGTTCGGGGTCGGGAGCGACTCCCAGTCGACGCCGCGGCCTGTCGTCTGTGCCAGCGCCATGGCGAACTGGCAGGCGAGGGCCTGCTCGAAAGTCTGCACGCCGATCCCTGCACCCGCTATTCCGCCGACGACCAGAAGGGAGAGCGGATCGCGCCCCTCGATCGCGCCGTGTGGGGCATCGGACGGTGTGCCGGCGGAGAGCCTGGTCGGAACCCCGGAGGAGTAGTTCCAAGCGATGACAGGCCGCAACAGGACACGAAACGGTCGCATTATGAAGTGGCTCATCGTCGGAAAGACTCGTCGTCCGGTGAACTCAGCCGAGGAGGTCGTAGCGCTGCAGGATGGCCTCGCGATCAGGTCCGACGCCGATCGCGGACATCCGCGATCCGCTCATCGCCTCGAGCGCTAACACGTAGTCCCGCGCGTTCTGCGGAAGCTCCTCGAAGGTGCGTACGCCGGTGATGTCCTCTGACCAGCCGGGAAACTCCTCGTAGATCGGCACCGCGTGGTGGAAGTCGGACTGGGAGACCGGAACTTCTTCGACCCGGGTTCCGTCGACGTCGTAGGCGACGCAGACGGGGATCTTCTCGAGACCGGTAAGCACGTCGAGCTTGGTCAGCACGAAGTCGGTCACACCGTTGACCCGCGCGGAGTAGCGCGCGACGGGGGCGTCGTACCAGCCGGTGCGGCGCGGGCGACCTGTCGTCGTGCCGAACTCGAAGCCCTTGGACCGCAGGAACTCGCCCGACTCGTCGTGGAGTTCGGTGGGGAAGGGGCCGGCCCCGACGCGGGTCGTGTAGGCCTTGACGACGGCGATCACCCTGTCGATGCGGTTGGGTGCGACACCGGAGCCTGTTGCGGCGCCACCACTGGTGGCGTTCGAGCTCGTGACGAAGGGGTAGGTGCCGTGGTCGACATCCAGCATTGTCGCCTGGCCGCCCTCGAACAGCACCGTTTTGCCGGCCTCGAGCGCCTGGTTGAGCACGAGTCCGGTGTCGGCGACCATCGGGCGCAGCCGATCGGCGTAGGAGAGCAGGTCGTTCACGACCTCGTCGACACCGATGGCACGACGGTTGTAGATCTTCACCAGCAGGTGGTTCTTCTGGTCGAGGGCTCCTTCAACCTTCTGGCGCAGGATGTTCTCGTCGAAGATGTCCTGGATTCGGATGCCGACGCGGTTGATCTTGTCGGCGTAGGCCGGTCCGATGCCTCGCCCCGTCGTCCCGATCTGACGCTTGCCGAGGAAGCGCTCGGTGACCTTGTCGAGGGTGCGGTGGTACTGCGTAATGACGTGGGCGTTCGCGCTCACCAGGAGCCTGGAGACATCCACTCCCCTGGCGCCCAGCGCATCGAGCTCGTGGAACAGCACCTCGATGTCGACAACTACACCATTGGCGATCACCGGTACGACGTCGGGGCTGAGGATGCCGGAGGGCAGCAGGTGGAGCGCGTACTTCTCGTCACCGACCACGACAGTGTGGCCGGCGTTGTTGCCGCCGTTGAACTTGACGACGTAGTCGACGCGGCTGCCGAGCAGGTCGGTCGCTTTGCCCTTGCCTTCGTCGCCCCACTGGGCGCCGATCAAAACGATTGCGGGCATGGAGGGATCCCTTCGATTGGGTGGGGATTACACCCCATTCTACCTGTGACGCCCCGTCGGGCTGGGATCGGGCGGATCGTCTCCTGTCGGATGCCGGACCGGGGCCATCACGGGTCTCGCCGAATTTAACTTGCACAAGTATGTGCAAGTTATTACGATGGAACGATGAGCACAGAAAATGCACGGGCCCCTCGCCGAGATGCCACGGAGAACCGCGCAGCACTTCTCGATGCCGCCCGCCTACTGCTCAACCGCGACCCGAGCGCCTCACTCGAGGCGATCGCGGCGGCGGCGGGCCTCAGCCGTCGATCCGTCTACGGCCACTTCGCAAACCGGGACGACCTGCTACTCGAACTGGTGACTTCGGGAACAGCACGTGTCGCATCCGCCCTCGAAGGCGTCGCCCACCCGGACCCGACAGTGCGGCTGGCCCTCATCGCCTCGCGACTGTGGCGCGAGGTCGAAAGCGTGCGGGTGATGGCGGTCGTCGCCATCCGCGGTCCGCTCGCCTCCCACACGACAGCGGCACTGGCACCCGTTCGCACGGCGGTTCGCGAAGCGATCGATGACGGCCAGGGCACAGGAGCCATGCGACAGGACCTGCCCGTCGAGCGGCTCGCTCGCCTGGTGGAAGAGACGGCACTTGTCGTGCTCGAGGAGTCCGCCGAGCATCCGCTCGGAGCTCGCGACGGCCACAACCTCGTGATGCTCATGACCCTGGGGGTCGTGGGATACGGATGGCGCGACGCCCAGTCCGTGATCGATGGCGCACCTGAACTCAGCTGGTCTGCTCCGCAGGAAGAGGACGCATCATGACGCGAATCACCCTCGACAGCGCCAGCGTGGGACAGGGTCTCGGCGCGGCCGTCCCGTCGCTCAGTGTCACCATTGAGGCCGGCACCGTCTCGGTTCTCGCCGTGGAGTCCGACGAGCGCCCCATGCTGGTCTCGCTGCTGCTCGGCGGCCGCCTGCGCCCCGATTCCGGCACCGCGCTCATCGATGGCCGTGACGATCTCGACGAGCTGCGCAGGAGCACCGCACTCGTCGACACTCCCGTCGTCGCCGAGCCGCCGGCCGGCGTCCCGCTCGCCAGGGTCGTCGCCGAAGAATTCTCCTTCTCCTCCCGTCCGGCCTCCCGGCGCGACGTGCGCAGCTTTCTCAAGCGTCACGGAATCGATGACTACGAGAAGCTGCCGATCCGCGCGCTTCCCGCTGTCGAACGCATCCGGCTGCTCTGCGAACTCGCCGTGCTGCGACCCGGCGTCACGGCGATCGTGGTGACGTCCCCGGAGCGGCACGGTGCCGCGCCGTCCTACTGGTTCGAGGTCCTCACCGAGATCGCAACCCGCGGAACCGCCGTCGCCATCGTCACGGATGCCGCAACCGCCGGCATCCTGCTCGGGCTCGGCGCGTGTGACGCTCTCGCACCTGCCGCACCTGCCGCACATATCGCACCTGCCGCACCGGTCGCACCTGCCGAACCTGCCGAACCGGAGACCGTCGACGAGCACGACGAAGAGCCAGCCCTCCCCGATCCGATCGACGAGCCTTCCGCGCCGTCGACCCCCGAACCTCTCGGCGACGCTGGCCCTTCCGCACCAGCCTCCCTCGAAAGCTGAAGCAATGACAGTCATCAACCTGGTCCGCAGCGAGTTCGCCCGCCTGATCTCGAGCCGCATGGGCCTCATCTCGCTCATCGCGCTCATGTGCGTACCGATCGTCTACGGCGGTCTCTACCTCTACGGCAACAAAGATCCCTATGCCAATCTCGAGCAGGTGCCCGCGGCACTCGTCGTGAACGACAGGGGCGCGATGATCGACGGCACGGCGACCAACTACGGCGAGAAGGCCGCCAAACAGCTGCTGAAAGATAAGGACTTCGGCTGGGTGAAGGTCAGCTCCGCCGAAGCGAAAAAGGGTATCGACAACGGCACCTACGATTTCGGAATCACCTTTCCGGCATCCTTCACCAAGGATCTGAGCTCGGCATCGGGCGACGACCCCAGCGCGGCGAAACTCGTGCTCACCACCAACGACACCAACAGTTACCTCAGTACGACGATCGCCAAGCAGGCCGCGGAGGCGGTGCGCGTACAACTCGCCAAGCAGGTGGGTGAGAAGGCATCGTCGACGCTGCTGAACTCGATCGGTTCGATTCGCGACGGCCTGCTCACGGCCGACGACGGAGCCAAGCAGCTGTCGGATGGCGCGGCCGCCGCCTCGACCGGTGCGACGTCGCTCGCCTCAGGTGCGGCCGCGCTCACCAGCGGACTCGCCCAGCTCGACTCGAAGGCTGCGGCCCTGCCGTCGAGCACCGCACAGCTCAGCGCCGGCGCGACCAAAGTCTCCAACGGGCTGGCGCAACTGAACAGCGGCGTGCAGGGGCAGGCGGCACTCATCGCCAATGCCCAGAAGGCCGCTACCGACGCTCAGGCCTACCAGAGCCAGGTGAGGCAACAGCTTCTCGACGCTGGCGTCGACCCGGCACTCGTCGGCCAGGTCGATGGCGAGCTGGTGAAACTGGTCTCCGCCACCAACGGTGCGGCAACCGGCGCCGCCGCGCTCAACCAGCTCTCCGCCGGCGCTGCCCAGGTCTCCGCGGGCGCCTCCCAGCTGAACACATCGGCTCCGGCTCTCGCCAAGGCTGTGCACTCGGCGGCGACCGGCGCATCCGGCCTGTCGTCCGGCGCGAATCAGCTCGCATCGGGTACAGCCACTCTCGCCACCGGCGTGCGTGAACTCAGCACCTCGCTGAACGACGCGACCGGCAAGATCCCCGACTCGACCAGCACACAGAACACGGATACCGCCAAGGCCATCGCGAATCCGCTGCTCGTCGACCAGAAGGCGGTCACCGAGGCGCAGAACTACGGCGCAGGGCTTGCGCCGTTCTTCCTGAGCCTCGCGGCCTGGATCGGCATGTACGCGCTGTTCCTCATCATCCGTCCGCTGTCGCGTCGTGCGCTCACCGCGGTTCGTCGGCCGATTCGCACGACCCTCGCCGGCTGGTTCACCCCGGCCGTGCTCGGCGTGGTGCAGATGATCGCCCTGTTCCTCATCGTGACACTGGTGCTGCATCTCACCGTTGCCAACGGACTGGGGATGCTCGCCTTCCTGGCCTTCACCTCGATCACCTTCGCGGCCATCATCCTGGCGCTCAATGTGCTGCTCGGCAGTGTCGGGCAGTTCCTCGGTCTGATCCTCATGGTCGTACAGCTGGTGACGGCCGGCGGCACCTTCCCCTGGCAGACGCTGCCCGGCCCGTTGCGCGCGCTGCACGAGGCGCTGCCGATGAGCCATGCGGTGGATGGCGTGAGGCAGCTCATGTACGGCGGTCCGGGCAATCTGTGGTCGGCCGCCCTGCCGCTGCTCGCCTGGCTGGTCGGAGCCCTCGTGGTCTCCTGTCTCGGCGCACTCAGGCAGGGCAGGTTCCGCACGCTGCGTGAGCTCCGGCCGTCGCCGCTCGGGGCCTGACCCCTGACGCCGGACGCCGGACGCCTGACCCCTGACGCCATCCCGGTAGCGCTGTCGTTTCGGCCGTCCGCTGCTGTTTAATCGACAGCATGAGGCCGAAACGACAGCGCTAGGGATTCACGGGCGGTGCGGGATCGGCAGGTGACCGCAGCGGCCTAGCCGAAATTGGCGCGCTGGAGCACCCAGGCGTGCATGGTCACCGCGGCCGCGGCGGAGGCATTGATGCTGCGGGTCGAGCCGAATTGGCTGATCTCCACGATCGCGTCGGCTGCCGAAAGGGCTTCGGGTGACAGTCCGGGTCCCTCCTGGCCGAAGAGGAGGATGCAGGCCGCTGGGAACGCGTAGGTCTCCATGATCACCGAGCCGGGCACGTTGTCGATCGCGATCACCGGGAGCCGTGCATCCGCCGCCCACTCGGCGAAGCTCGCCACATCCGCGTGGTACCGCACGTGCTGGTAGCGGTCGGTAACCATGGCGCCGCGCTTGTTCCAGCGCTTGCGGCCGATGATGTGCACCGTGTCGGCAGCGAAGGCATTGGCACTGCGCACGATCGATCCGATGTTCATGTCGTGCTGCCAGTTCTCGATGGCGACGTGGAACGGATGCCGCGTCAGATCGAGGTCGGCGACGATCGCATCCATGCGCCAGTAGCGATACCTGTCGATGACGTTGCGCGAGTCGCCCTTCGCCAGCAACTCCGGATCGTAGAACTCCTCAACCGGCAACTCGCCCTGCCACGGGCCGACACCCTGGGTGGTGAGCTCGACGCTGGGGTTCTGGATGTCTTCTGCCACGAGGTCGAGGGTATCCGCGATTGCGGGGGACTCGTCGGATGCGACATCGGGGAGTAGCGTCTGACTCTGGCGCCTCCACCGTGGCCGTCTTATTTGAAGGAGAGAACATGCCCGCACTCACCGACCACTTCACGCTCGCGAACGGTGTCGAGATTCCGAAGATCGGTTTCGGAACCTGGCAGATCCCCGACGGTACCGAAGCCTACGATTCGGTCGCCGCCGCCCTGCAGGCCGGATACCGGCACATCGACACAGCCCGGGCCTACGGCAACGAGGCCAGTGTCGGCCGCGCCATCCGCGACAGTGGAATCGCTCGCGACCAGATCTTCGTCACCACGAAGCTCCCCGCCGAGATCAAGGACTACGACCAGGCGAAAGCCAGCTTCGAGAAGACCATCACGGCACTCGACATGGACTATGTCGACCTCTACCTGATCCACGCGCCGTGGCCGTGGTCCGAGCACGGGGCGGACTACCGCGAGGGCAACATCGCGGTGTGGCGCGCGATGGAGGAGATCCAGGAGGCAGGGCGTGCCCGTTCGATCGGGGTATCCAACTTCAGCGTGCAGGACATCGAATCGCTGGTGGGCGCATCGAAGACCGTGCCGCAGGTCAACCAGATCCGGTACTTCGTCGGCCATACCCAGAACGAGGTCACCGAGTATTGCAAGGCGCACGACATCCTGGTGGAGGGCTACTCGCCCCTCGCCACCGGCGCCATCCTCGACAATGCGGATGTGCGCAGCATCGCCGACAAGTACGGCAAGTCGGTGGCGCAGCTCTGCATCCGCTACCTGCTCGAGAAGGACGTGCTGCCGTTACCCAAGACGACGACACCATCCCGCATCGTGGAGAACGCGGACGTCGACTTCACGATCTCCGCTGACGACATCGCGTTCCTCGACGGGCTGGTGGACACGGCCCGTTGAGTGGCCGAGAAATAGAGTTCCGGCGTTAGCGGTCACGACGGCGGTCGTTTCCGCTTAGGGCTGGCCGACAAGCGTCGCGCAGGATGCCCCGGAGCTGGTTCGCCGGCTCACCGAATTGAATCGCCAAATCAGCGAGGGCGAGCGCCCGTACGACCCCTTCAGCGTGCAGTCTCCTCTCGCCAAGAAAATTTCGGCAGATACTGGCATCCGAGGCCATCGGCGAGTCCGTTCGAATGTCGGTGGTTGCTGGTTGGGTAGAGCCATGGAAGGCACAGCAGGCAACCCGATCGACGCGAATCGCGTCGTGGAAGACATGCCAGATATGCCAGATGTGCCGCTGTCTGCCGCCATGGCCGACACGTTCGGAGACCTGCTCGACGCGGTTGCGGCCAGCGACAGGGTGCTTGCCTCGGTGAGCGCCGCCCGCGCCGAGCTGATCGATCAGGCGCGGCAGTGGAGCGAGCTTTCCCACGCCGCCACTCCCACGACCGGCGGATGGGATGCCGCGACAACGGCTCGCCGTGTGCTCGTGACGGAGCTGGCCTGCGCGCTGCGGCTACCAGAACGCACCGTTGAGAACCTGGTGGAGCAGAGTCGATCGCTGCTGCATGAGCTTCCCGCCACCCTCGAATCGCTCCGCGCTGGCAGAATCACCTACCGTCACGCGCAGTCGATGATCGATCACGCCGACTCTCTGCCGGAGGAGGCCCGCGGTCCCTTCGAGCAGCTCGCGCTGCCGTTCGCGCAGAGACTCACGGTCGCACAATTCGACCGCAGGGCGCGGGTGCTGCGCGAGCGGGCCCATCCCGAGACCATCGACGCCCGACAGGAGAAATGCGCGACCGACCGTTCGGTGACCGTTCAACCGGCACGAGACGGCATGGCATGGCTCAGCGCCTACCTGCCCGCCGTAGACGCGCACGGCATCTACGCGAGAATCACCGACATCGCCCTCGGCCTCCACACGGCCGACGAAGCCCGCACCCTCACCCAGCTGCGCACCGACGCGTTCGCCGACCTGCTCATCGATGGCGTGACCTCCGCCGGGGTCGGGCACGACATCCGGGCCCGTGTGCTGGTGACAGTTCCCGCGCTCACCCTCCTCGGGTTGAACAGCGAGCCCGCCACTCTCGACGGATACGGCCCCATCGACACCGATACCGCCCGACGGCTGGCGGCGCACGCACCGAGCTTCATTCGCATTCTCACCCATCCAGAAACCGGGGCCGTGCTCTCCGTCGGGCGCGACAGGTACGCGGTGCCCAGCGACCTCCGCACCTGGCTCGGCGTGCGCGACGAGACGTGCCGCTATCCGGGATGCAGCCGCAACTCCCGATGGTGCGACATCGATCACACCACCGACTGGCAGTACGGGGGAACCACCAGCCACACCAACCTCGCGCACCTCTGCCCCGGTCACCATCATCTGAAACACCAGACAGAGTGGAAAGTGAAACAGGCGGGCAACGGCACCCTCCAATGGACCTCACCCAGCGGCAGGTTGTACAACACCGAGCCAGCGAACATGTTCGAGTCGGCACCAGCACCCTAAAGTTCCGTGCCCCAGCGTTCCGCGCCCTAGAGTTCCGCGCCCCAGCGTTGCACCGGCGCACCCAGATTTAGAAGAAAAAGCGCGCGGCTCAGTGCCCCAGTAGCGCCGCGACCACGACCAGCACCGGAATCGACCCGATGGTGGTGATCAGCACGGCATCCCGCGCGATGATCTCGCCTCGCTGGTAACGCTGGGCGTAGTTGAAAACGTTCTGCGCCGACGGGAGAGCAGCCAGTGCGACGACCACGAAGAGGTGCAGTCCGCTCAGATCGAAGACGAAGCGACCAAACAGCCAGGCGACCACGGGCATCACGACCAGTTTGATGGTGCTGGCGAGCAGTACATCCCGTCGCCCGCTGCCGGCCTGCAGAATTTTCTGGCCGTGCAGCGACATGCCGAAGGCCAGCAGCACGACGGGCACGGCGGCGCCCCCGAGCAGCACGAACGGCTGGAGCACCGACGCGGGCAGATGCACGCGGGTCACGGCCAGAATGACGCCGAGCACCGATCCGATGATGAGAGGGTTGGAGACCAACTTGAGGACGATGCGACCAACCGATGCCCGCCCCGTGGTCGAGATGTCGAGCGCGGTCAGGATGATAGGCGTGAAGATCACGAGTTGCAAAAGCACCACCGGCGCGGAATAGGCGGCACTCCCGAGGACGTACAGCGCCACCGGGATGCCGATGTTGTTGGCATTGACGTAGCCGGACGCCATTGCGCCGACGACGAACTCCGGCATGGAACGCCGCCAGACGAATTTCGCCACGACGAAGTAGATCGCAAAACTCGTGACGGCGGCGATCAGCGACACCACCATCAACGACGAAAACAGTTCGCTGACTTTGGCTGATTCGAGCACCGTGAACAACAGGCATGGCGACAGTACGAAGAAGACGATCCTGTTGAGCACGAAACCGGCGTTCGGGCCGAGAAGGTTGAGGCGACCGACCAGGTAGCCGATCAGGATGATGAACGCGATAATCGCGAACCCGATCAGCACTCCCCCCACTGTCTCGACTCTCCCCCTGCTCGGTTCCAGCGTAGTGCGAGGGCGGCGCACCATCCGCTGCCCGGTACCATGAGCGCATGAGTAAACGTGGCGAAATCGAGTGCTGGCTGACCGATATGGACGGCGTGCTCGTGCACGAAAACCACCCGCTACCCGGAGCCGCCGAACTGCTGCAGCAGTGGCGCGACCAGGGCAAGCCCTACCTCGTTCTCACCAACAACTCGATCTTCACCCCCCGTGACCTGAGCGCCAGGCTCAGGGCTTCCGGCCTCGATGTGCCTGAGGAGTTCCTCTGGACCTCCGCACTCGCCACGGCTGATTTCCTCAAATCGCAGATGCCCGGCGGGTCCGCGTTCGTCATCGGCGAGGCTGGGATCACCACCGCGCTGCACGAGGCCGGCTTCGTGATGACCGAGAGCAACCCCGACTACGTCGTCGTCGGTGAGACGCGCAACTACTCCTTCGACGCCATCACCAAGGCGATCCGGCTGATCGGCAATGGCGCCCGTTTCATCGTGACCAACCCGGATGCCACCGGCCCGAGTGCCGACGGACCGATGCCAGCCACCGGTGCCATCGCCGCCCTCATCACCAAGGCGACAGGCAAAGAACCCTACGTCGTCGGCAAGCCGAACCCGATGATGTTCCGCTCCGCGATGAACAAGATCGGCGCACACTCCGAGAACACCGGCATGATCGGCGACCGCATGGACACCGACATCGTCGCCGGAATCGAAGCCGGGCTGCACACCATCCTGGTGCTCACCGGCATCAGTGACCAGGCCGAGATCGACCGCTACCCGTTCCGCCCGGACGAGATACTCAGTGGGGTCTCGGAGCTGCTCGAGACGGACCTGTTCGAGACCGAGCTTTAGAGATGTACTGCCCACGGACCTGATCCGGCGCCATCAGCGCGTGAGGATTGCCCTGGAAGGGCATAGAAGTGTACGGTGTCCACATTGCTCGATGCGCCAGCACGACGCAGAGAGGACAACCCTGTGACCATCGCCACTGTTGAACTCGCCGGTGTGCAGCGACGAACGATTCGGGTACTGGTCGTCGGCCAGATCCTCGGCGGCCTCGGCATCGGCGCGACGCTGTCGATCGGATCGGTTCTCGCCACCCACGTCAGCGGCAGCGAAGCCTTCGCGGGAGCCGCAGCCACACTGAGCACACTGGGTGCGGCGGCGGCGGCTATCCCGCTCGCCCGCCTCGCCCAGCGCTTCGGCCGTCGGGTTTCACTATCGACAGGCACGCTCACCGCCATGGCCGGTGCCGTGATCACCATGGTCGCGGCGGCGCTGATGGCCTTTCCGCTGCTACTTCTCGGCTTCGGCCTTCTCGGCTTCGGTGGCGCTGTCGGCCTGCAGTCCCGCTTCGCGGCGACGGATGTTGCGAACCCCCGTCACCGCGGCCGAGACCTCTCCATCGTGGTGTGGTCGGCCACCATCGGATCGGTGATCGGCCCGAACCTATTCGGTCCGGGTGAAGTCATCGCACGGTGGTTCGGGATGCCGGAGCTCACCGGTTCCTTCGTGATCGCCGTGGCGGCGCAACTCGCCGCCGCCCTGGTCTACTTCCTGGCGCTGAGGCCGGACCCCTACCTCACCAGCCAGGCGCACCCCGTCGAGCCGACGATGGAGCCGAGAACGGGAACGGTTCGAAGTCGCAACCTGGTGATCTTCGCGATCGCGGTGCTGGGCATCAGCCACGCCGTCATGGTCTCGGTGATGTCGATGACCCCGGTGCACCTGGTGCATCACGGTGCATCGCTCACCGATGTGGGGCTCACACTGAGCCTGCACATCGCGGGCATGTTCGCCCTCTCCCCCGTCTTCGGCTGGCTGAGTGACCGTCTCGGGCGCCTTCCCGTCATCCTCATCGGCCAGGTGCTGTTCGGCCTCGCGCTCGGCTTCGTCGCGGTCGGAGAGAGTTCCGAGAGCCTCGTGACGGTCGGCCTGGTGCTGCTCGGACTCGGCTGGAGCGCTTCGACAGTGTCGGCATCCGCCCTCGTCAGCGATCTCGCGACGGGTGCCGCGCGCCCGAAAATCCAGGGACGCAGCGACCTGGTGATGAACGCTGCGGGCGCCATCGGAGGCGCATCGGCAGGCCCGGTACTCGCGATGATCGGCTACGCAGGGCTGGCCGGCGTGGTGGGGGTACTCGTCGTCGCCAGCGTGATCGGCGTGCTGGTCGTCGCGGTCCAGCGCACGCGCCTCACGGCTGCGTGAACACACCTTGACGGCTGCGTGAACACGACTCACCGCGGCCCGATCGCTCGGTGCTAGCTCTGGTTTCCTAGCCCGCCGTGTGAAGGCTGCCCGTGATCGGGCCCGCGGCTGAGCGACTCACGAAGCAGAAATAGTCGTGGTAGCCACCGGTCCACTCCTTGTCGGTCACCGGATAGGCCGCCTGGATCTGGATGTCGTTGTAGGCACCAGCCGTCGCCAGGTCGATCACACCCGGCGCCGTGCACAGCAGGTTGATCTGCGCCTGGAGTGCCGGTTCGCCAGGGTAGGTGGCGGCATCCGGGAAGGTTCCGCGGAACACCATCTGGGCCGGATGCGGCGCCGCGCAGTCGACCACGGTGAACGTCTCCGCCCACGGTGAAGGGAAGGGGTCGAGGCATTCGCCGCCGAGCAGGGCGTTCCACTTGTGCGCGCCGACGGCGACCGGTCCCACGGCGGGAGGAGTCGGCGACGGCGTGACAGACGGCGTCGGGCTCGCGCTCGGCGTCTTCGAGGAGGTAGCGACAGCCGGAGCCGGGCCGAGGAGCTCGGGAAGCTTCGTGCCGAGCAGGAACAGCACCACCAACGCCAGGACCGCGACCAGCCCGCTGGCGATCCCGAGCATGATCTTCTGGTTCTTCGGGATCGGTGCGCGGGGCGGCTTGGGGCCTGCGGGCGGCGTAGTGCCTGCGGGCGGTTTCGGGGTGTCCGGCTTCTTCTCCGCGAGCACCGGAGGAACGCCGATCAACGGCTCGTCCTCGTAGTCCTTGAAGTTCTGCTCACCGAGCAGGGAGTCGATGGTGGATGCCGCGGGCGCAGCGGTCTCCGAAGGCACCGGTTCGCGGCGCACCGAACCCGCCTCACCGGAGTTCAGCAGCTCGGTCGCCGGCGAATCCGTCGGCATCGCTTCGGTGGGCGGCGGCTCGACCGGGCTGGCTTCGGCTGGCGACGGCTCGACCGTGGGCTGCGGCTCTTCGGGCCGATCGACCGGTTCCGCGGGTGGGGGTTCAGTCGCGGGCGCAGGTTCGGTCGCGGGCGCAGGTTCGGTCGCGGGCGCAGGTTCGGTCGCGGGCGCAGGTTCGGTCGCGGGCGCAGGTGCGGAGGCCGCGAAAGGCCCACCAGCCCCCGCCTTGAGACCCCAGGTGAAGCCTGGCGAGGCCGAGGCAGGCGGGGTCGCCAACGGGTTGTTCAGTATGGGTGGATCGGGGAAAGCGCTCTTCGGTTTCGGCTTCTCCGATTCGTCGTCGAGGCCGAACTGCTTCGCGAGCCAGGCCTCCGAATCGATCTCTTCCTCGCCGTCGTCCGGTTCGTCGTGACCGTTTTTCTCGTCCGTCATTGGGCCAGCCCGAGGTCGGCGAGGCCGATCGCCGCGAAGTAGGGGTAGCCGGCCGCTTCAATCACCTCGCGAGCACCGGTGTCGCGGTCGACGACAACGGCGACCGCGGCGATCTCGGCACCGACCTTCTTGAGCGCCTCGATGGCGGCGAGCGGTGAGCCGCCGGTCGTAGAGGTGTCTTCGAGCACGATCACGCGCTTGCCCTCGAGCTCAGGGCCCTCGACCTGGCGACCTCGGCCATGGTCTTTCGGCTCCTTGCGCACGACGAAGGCGTCGTAGTCCAGCCCGCGGGCGGCGCCCTGGTGCAGGATCGCGGCCGCGATGGGGTCGGCGCCCATGGTCATCCCGCCGACTGCTACGACATCCGGAACCTCGGCGATGAGGTCGAGCATGACCTGGCCGATCAGCGGTGCCACACGGTGGTCGAGGCTGACCTTCCGCAGGTCGACGTAGTATGTCGCCTTCTTGCCGCTGGTGAGGGTGAAATCTCCGTGGAACACGGCCCCCGCAGAAATATGGTTGATGAGTTGCTGCCGCGCATCCGTCACGCGCCCGATTCTACCGGGGACGGATGCCGAACCCCATGTCACGCCGATTAGGTCACGGCAATCACATCACACCGACCACGTCGCACCGATCACATCGCACCGATCACCTCAGCCGCGCTGGCTAGGCTTGGCGCATGCGTGTTGCGACCTGGAACGTGAACTCCATCCGAGCGAGAGTCGGGAGAGTCGTCGACTGGCTCGGCCGTGAAGACGTCGACGTGCTGGCGATGCAGGAGATCAAGTGCAAGGAGAGCCAGTTTCCCTTCGAGCCATTCGAAGAGGCCGGCTACCAGGTGCAGCTGCACGGCCTCAACCAGTGGAACGGTGTCGCCTTCGCCAGTCGACTGCCGATGGAGGAGGTGACCGTCGGGTTTCCGGACGCTCCGGGTTTCGGTACGGAGAACGAAGACGGCACACTGCCCCTCGAGGCGCGAGCGCTCGGCGTGACGGTGAACGACGTGCGGCTGTGGAGCCTCTACGTTCCGAACGGGCGAGAGCTCGGGCATCCGCACCTCGACTACAAGCTCCGGTGGCTCGCCACCCTCGCCGAGGACACCCGCGGGTGGCTCGCCGCAAACCCCGACCAGCCGCTGGCGCTGATGGGCGACTGGAACGTCGCACCGCTCGACACCGATGTCTGGCCCACCTGGCCTTTCGAGACCAGCACGCACACCTCCGCTCCCGAGCGCGCAGCCTTCGCGAAGTTCGAGGAGGTTGGGCTCACGGATGTCGTACGCGAGCGGGTGCCGGAGGGCTTCACCTTCTGGGACTATCAGCAGCTTCGATTCCCGCGCAACGAGGGCATGCGCATCGACTTCATCATGGGCTCGAAGGCGTTCGCCGACCTCGTGACGGATGCCAGCATCCACCGCAATGAGCGGAAGGGCGACGCCCCGAGCGACCACGTTCCTGTGCTCGTAGACCTTGCCGACGATGACGAGGACGACGATCGGCCGATGATCTTCTAAACGCGTTCTTCGCTCATGATCGATTGGTCGACGTGGCGAGGCGAGGCGCCCCCGGGCGTGTCGCTAGAGTCGACTTGTGAGCGAGGCCGACGAGAATCCCATCCTCGCGCCCGGTGAAGAATCGGAGTCGTTCGCCAGCAGCCCCGTCGTCACCACGGTCTTCGACACCGTGCTTTCCGCAATTCACAACGGCGAACTGCAGCCCGGCGAGCACATCAGTGACGCGGTGCTCGCCGAACAGCTCGGCGTCTCTCGCACTCCGGTGCGCGAGGCCCTGCAACGACTGCGCGAGATCGGCATCATCGAGGCATCAGCGAGCCGGTTCACCAGGGTCGCGATCGTCAGTCCGCAGCAGACCGCCGACGCCATGGTCGTTTGGGTCGCCCTGTACGCCGCGCTCGTGATGGAGGTCATCCCGATCGTTCCGGCCGAGGTCGTGGCAGCGATGAAGCAGGATCACGAACGGTTCCAGCAGAGCCTCACCACCCTCGACATGCAGACGATCGCCACGGCCAACGCCGAGTATTTCAACCATCTGGTGGCCCTGTCGAAGAATCCAGCCTTGCAGCGCGGCATCAACTCCGTCGTGCATCAGATCCGTCTCGGCAGCCTGCACCTGCCAGAGCGCATCGATCTCAGCGCGCTCAGCGAGTCGCAGGCGCTCCTCGTAGCAGCGGCCCGCGATCACGACACAGCGGCAGCGCGAGGTGCGCTGCGGATGCTCGGACTCATCACCATCCCGACCGAAGAAGACTAGGGAGATTCACCCCACAACGGGGGGCCGTGTCCGTATTATGGGGGACCAATATACTGGTAGCTTTCTTACACCGGCATGAAAATGTCGGCACGATGACGACCAGCAGATACCCCGCTCGAAACCCGAATGACAGCGCTGCGAAGTCCGAATCGGGCGAACGTCGCCACATACCCAGGCGATTCAGCGGATTGGCCACACCCGATTGGCCAGTCCGCTGACCTGTTTCTGGCCTACCCTCGAAATATGCCCCATCTCGATGTCGAAGGCGCTCAGCTCTACTACGAGACCGATAGTCACATCTCGTCTCCCGCGCTGCTCCTGATCCACGCGGGTATCGCCAACCTGCGGATGTGGGATCCCCAGGTTCCTACGCTCGCCGAGAACCACTTCGTCATCCGCTTCGATACTCGCGGCTACGGGCAGACCACGACCGAGGATGTGGAGTTCTCCAACCGCGCGGATGCCCTCGACCTGCTCGATCACCTCGGCATCCAGAAGGCCACGCTGATCGGATGCGCACGTGGCGGCGGCATCGCCATCGACCTCGCCGTCGAGAACCCCGACCGGGTCGCCGGACTCCTCACCATCGGTTCTGGCCCGAGCGGTTTCCCGGAGACCGAGCTGACATCGGAAGAGGACGACCTGTTCGACCAGCTGGATGCCGCGTTCGAGGCAGGCGACTGGAACACGCTGTACGACCTCGAGGTGCGTCTCTGGTGCATCGGCCCCACGCGCAACGAGGCGGATCTCGACCCGGATTTCGTCGCCGCCGCCTACGAACTCAACCGGATGAACATCGCGCACGTCGATGATCGACCCGTTCCGATCCCACTCGAGCCGCCCGCCTACGACAGGCTCGTGGATATCGCCGTGCCGACCTTCGTGATGGTGGGCGAGCAGGATCTCTCCGCCGCGCTCACCCAGTACGAGTACCTGCTCTCGACGATTCCGGGCGCGGACGGCGCCACCTTCCGCGATTCCGCGCATATCCCGAGCGTCGAACGACCAGACATCTTCGAGTTGCTGCTCACCGGATGGCTGGCCCGACACAAGCTCTGAGCGCGACCCCGCACATCGCCCGCGGGTGACCCGGGTCGACGCAGCATTCCCGCGCCGGTATCAACCAAACGCCGCGAATCGGCGGATACCCTCGAAGGTACGGCACATTTCGTGCACATTTTCGAGGATCGGAGGTCGAACCATGTCACACATCACGAGCGCTGCCCGCACCGCGATAATCGGGGAACCCGAGGTTGTCGAAGACGTCACGACCTCCACGGGCTGGCTGAGCCTCAAGGCTGCGGTCACGAGCCTGCGCGCGTTGCAAACTCAGGACGGCAGCATCCAAAGCTCCGACGATCACGCGGATGCCCGCACCCTGGTTGGGCAGATCAGCACCGATCTCCTGAACTTCCGTGAGGTGTTCCCCCACGATTCGGACTACCTCTCCGCCCTCACTGTGGACTTCACGCGCTGGGCCGACAGCGGTTTCGGCGTGCCCGACTTTCTCGACTCGCTCGACGCATTCCAACCACAGCTCAACCGCGTGAACGGGCTACGCCACCTCGTCGTCTTTCCGATGTACACGCAGAACGGCAGCACCGACCGCCTGGTCGAGGCTGTGCTGGTCGAGGTGATCTGGCCGGAGTTCGTGGCAGAACTCGAGGCCGGCGACTACTCGAACAAGCTGTTCGTGCCGATCCGTTTCCTCGACTTCACCGCGGGCTACGACACGAACTCCGCCGTGCTGTTCCCTGAGACGATCGCGATGCGCGCCATCCCGACCTTCACCTGGGGTGCCATCTTCGCCGACCGCGAGGCTGCCCGATTCCGTCGGGTGGTACGCGCCGCGGCGGAGACGACCAAGCTCGAGCTTCCGGAAGGCGCCGCACGACTGCTCGACGACCAGCAGCTCACGGAGGAGACCTTCGTGATGTGGGATCTTATCCACGACCGCACCCACATGCGCGGTGACCTGCCATTCGACCCGTTCATGATCAAGCAGCGGATGCCGTACTTCCTCTACTCGCTCGAGGAGTTACGCTGCGACCTCACCGCCTACCGCGAGGCGGTGCGGCTGGAACGCGAACTCTCACAGCTCGAACCGGGGAAGATCTCGGCGACGCAGAAGCAAATTCTGGAGCACGCCAAACTCGTGCAGTACGCCGTGCTCTTCGATCGCATCTTCCGCTTCGCTATCTCCGGCACCAGGGTGCGCAACTACGACGGCCTCGGCGGCCAGCTGCTGTTCGCCTGGCTGCACCAGCACCACGTGCTGCACTGGACCGATACCCAACTCACGATCGACTGGGACGAGGTGCCGGAGATGGTGATCGCACTCGGCCGCGAGATCGAGGAGCTCTACTGGCGCTCGATCGACCGCCCGAAGACGGCGCACTGGCTCGCCGCCTACGACCTGGTCTCTGCGACGCTCACGCCGCATCCGGCATCCAACTGGGCCAGGCGTCAACTACCTCTCGACGGTCCGCCGAAGGGCTACACGGATGCTGTGCTGAACGACGAGTTCCCGCTCTCCATGTTCTACGAGGCACTCTCCAAGAAAATGGCCGGCGTCATCGAGTCGACCTCCGGCATCACCGCGTGACGACCGCGAAACCCCCAGCCCTCAGCACGATGGTCGCGGTACCCGTGATGGTGCGCTGCTGCGCGAGGTTGCCCGACCCGTCGTAGCTGCGCACCGTGGCCCGCTGCCCGGCGGTGCCGACAGTGGCCGGCAGAGGCAGCCTCGAGGTGGAGTGCACCAGCTCCGTGGATGCCGCGGGGCCCGTGAGGCTCAGGCGCGAGACGAGCGGCCGCACGATGAGCGCGTCGAGTTGCACGGTTCCGGCGAGGGAGGTCACCGAGACATCCGACCGCGACTGCACGATCGGCAACAGCAGTGACTGCGGGAGCAGCGCGCCAGGCGAAGCCGTGATGCCCTGCGCGCCGACCGCATGCTTCAGCACACCGATGGGGAACTTGCCGGTCTGCCAGAGCGACCGCGCAGAACCCGGGTTGGGCTGCAGGACCACGGGTTCGACGTGCCGGGCTCCGCTGGAGGGGCCGAGGTCGAATGTCGCCTTCCTACCGGGCGCGAGGGCGAGGTAGGCACCGCCGCCGAACTGGGATTCGCCGGTCCACGCAGAATCGGGAGTGACCACGGTGCCGGTCGTCGAGGTCGATGTCTCCGCCTCGACCACGCTGAGGCCGTCGCGAGCGCCGAGCGCCGGTGTCGCCTGGGCGCGGGCCGCGACATCCGGATTCGCATCGAGGGCGAGCATCGACAGCAGGCCGTGGATGGTGCTTTCCGCGCCGGAGTTGTGGTTCACCGTTCCGTCGGCCTGCACGCCGTCGAAGGTGACGCCGGTCGCCGGGTTGTAGATCGGCGAGCCTGACCTGTTGGCGCCAAAATACCAGCTGCCCATCATGCCTGCGATCTCCGTGAGCCCCGGACGCTTCGCCGCGGACGCCACGGCGAGCAGTGACTGCAGCCGCGAGTCGACGCCATAGGCGATCTGGGTCTTGTCGACGGGTGTCGGGTACCAGGCGTTGTCGGGTCCACCCTCCGTGAGCATCGTGGTCGTGAAGCCCACCGAATCGGCGAGCGCCGGCTTCAGCAGCTCCGACTTTCCCAGGGTCGTGGATGCCACGGCGAGCGCCGCCGGCATCTGCGATGCGTAGGCGTGCCACATCGACCGCGACTCGGCCCACGGCAGGATGGCGCCGTACGGCCAGGTGGTCGTGTCGCCCGATCCCATCGCGGCGATGCCCTCGGACAGCTGGGACAGGGCCGTGCGAGACGTCGAGTCGGACGGCGCCGCGGCCGAATAGGCGGAGAGTCCGAGCACGGCTTCGGCCGAGGCATCCGCTCCGTCCACGATCAGCCAGGCCGGCACCTTCACGCCGTCGGCGACCGCGTACTGCCCGTACTTGTCGAGCACCTCGCGGTTGAGGGCGGCGACGCCGAGCTGTAGTCGCTGCTGCAGGAACGCAGCGAACTGCGGATCAACGGACTTGAAGTCGGCGTAGCCCTCGCCGAACGCCCAGAGGCTGCGGGCCAGCCAGTAGCTGGGGCCGCTGTCTGACGGGTCGGGCAGCTCCACGGGCACCGGCGACGGATTGAACTGGCCGTCGGGCTGCATCCAGAGCACGACGTTGCCGGCGTTCGAACCGGACGAGGTCTGAAAGTAGGCGACTGAGCGCAGCAGTTCGTAGGCCTTCTGACGGCTCGAATCAGATCCGGTCTGCTGCCAGTGGCGCAGGTAGACGACGGCGGCGCGCGTGATGTCGTCGGCGTTGTAGGCGCCCTGGCCCCAGTGTCCGGTGGTGGGATCAAGCGGGCCACCGCCGACGCGCGCGAATGCGCCTCCGTCGCGGGCATCCGCGTAGGTCCACGGCATGGTGAGCTTCGGCTGATCAGCGATGTCGTAGGTGGTGTGACCGTCGACGACATTCGGCGACGCGGTGTCGAGCAGGAAGTCGAGATGAGCGAGATTCGTGAGCGGAGCCGGAGCTGCGGATGGGGGCGCTGCGGATGCCGGCGTGGTGGTCGCGAGCGAGAGCCCACCGGTGAGCGAGAGGGCCGCGATGACGGCGACCCAGCGGCGGGAGGTCTGGTTCTTCATTGAACTGTCCTTTCGTTGTGACGGTGCTCAGCTGGATCACACGTGATCGATGCGCGCGACCCCGATCTTCGAGTCGGCCATGCCGTAGAACAGGAATTTCTGGCCGTCGATCTCCTCGATCGCTGTCGGGAACACGACATTCGGCACGATGCCGCTACGTTCGTCCTCGGTCTCTGCAGACAGCAGCGGCTCGGTCGTGCGGGAGAGCACGATGGTGGGATCGTCCCCGTCCAGGATCATGCCGCCAGCCGCATAGTTCACCTTCTGCTGCTGCGAGAAGGCGCTGTCGATCGTTCCGGTGACGCCGTGATAGAGCACGAGCCAGCCTTCGTCGACCCGCACGGGTGGCGGGCCGCCGCCGATCTTGAGCGCCTCGAATGGCGACTCTGGCGCGGCAAGCATCCGGTGCCCTCGCCAGTTGACGATCGAACGGATGTCGCCAAGCACCTCGTCCACCGGCACGAAGCTCATCCAGATGCTCTGTCGCACGTCGTCGATGCCGGCCGGCACGCGCACTCCTTCGCCGGGCTTGAGGTCGTCGAGATCCCACATCGGACGGTGCAGGATCGCAAAGCTCTCCACCCCGTCCGGCGCGGTGACTGGCTCCGGAAAGAACACCGTGTCCTTGTTGTGAAAGAGGTTGAGATCCATGTCGAGCGCGTCGTCATAGACGAAGAGCGCGGGCCCGAGCCTCGTCCACTCGCGCAGATCAGTCGAAGTCGCGATCGCCGTACGCGGGCCGAGCGGACCGAATGCGACGTAGGTCATCACGTGCAGGTTGAGGCGCGGGATGAAGGTGACGCGCGGGTCTTCGACCCCCGAGTTCTTGGCTCCACGCTCCCATCCGCGATCCGGTTCGAGCACGATCCCCTCACGCTCGACACCGACGGGGACACCGGCGTCGATGATCACGCGAGCCAGCCCCACCCTGCTCACGTTGCCGGTGGCGACGAGCCTCGGGAGCAGATAGAGCGTGCCATCCGCCGAGTGGCCCGTCGCCGGGTTGAGCACGCCTTCCGCCTCGAGATCGTTCCCCTCCTCCGGCGTCATGATCACGCCCGCACGGGTGAGTGCGTAGGGGAAATCTGTTGTGGATGAAGCCATGGTCAACCTTTCACGCTTGAGCCGATGTCGGTCGAGATGAAGTAGCGCTGGAACACGATGAACAGGATCACGACGGGCGCCGCGAGCACCGCAGCCCCGGCCAGGGTCGCCCCGAAGGGGTTGGATGCCGTCGCCGCAACGTTCGAGATGTAGTTGGCGAGCGACACGGCGAGCGGCTGGAGGGCGGCATCCTTCGTGATCAGGAACGGCCAGAGGAACTCGTTCCACGGTCCGATGAAGGTCAGCAGCACGACGGTGACCATCGCCGGCCGCACCAGGGGAAGCGCCACGCTCCAGAGCAGTTTGAGTTCACCCGCCCCATCGATTCGCGCCGCCTCGAACAGTTCCTTCGGCAGTTGGAGGAAGTACTGGCGAAAAATGATCACCGCCGTCGAATTGATGGCGAATGGCAGGATCATGCCGAGGAAGTTGTCTGCCAGCCCGTAGTTGCGCGCGATCAGCACGTAGAGCGGAATGATGAGCAACTGGAACGGCACGACCTGCACCAGCAGCGCCAGCGCGAAGGTCACGCCACGGCCCCGCCACTGCAACTGTGCCAGCGCGTAGCCGACGAGCAGTCCGAACACCATGGTGCCGATGAGTACACCGGCGGTGAAGATGCCGGAGTTGAGCAAGCCCTGGAACAGATTGATTCGGGAGTTGATGTCTGTGTAGTTCTGGCCGGTCATGTTCGACAGGTTGGGCAGCGCACCCCCAAGGGAGGCATCCGATTTCGTTTGGAGCGAACCGATGATCATGTAATAGAACGGGAAGAGGAACGCGACCGCCCCGATGGCGAGCACAACACCCCGCAGGATGGTCTGGCCCCTCGACATCTTCGGCGCTGTGCGAGATCGGCGCGGAACGCGCGTTTGGACTCCGGTGACAGCCATCAGTCTCTTCCTCCTGCGAAGCGGTTCTGCAATAGGGCGATGATCAGTACGAGGATCACCAGGATGACGCCGATCGCCGCCGCGACATCCGGCTGGCCCTGCTCGATTCCGCGCTGGTACATGATCAGCACGGGAGAGGTCGACGCCCCGTCGGGACCACCGCCGTTGGTGAGCAGATACGGCTCTGTGAACAGGTTCGCCCCGGTCACTGTCGAGACGAGCAGCACCAGTACGGTGGCGGGGCGCACGCCCGGCACGGTCACGGAGAAGAACTGGCGGAGAGCGCCCGCGCCATCCGTCGATGCCGACTCGTAGAGTTCCTTCGGTACGCCCTGCAACGCGGCGAGGTAGAGCAGGATGTAGAAGCCGAGCTGCTTCCAGGTGACGAAGAACGCGATCACCGGCATCGCCCAGTGGTCGTTGATGAGCCACGAGGGGCTCGGAGCAAGCGGACCGAGGATGCTGTTGACCAGTCCACCGTCGTTGAAGAGGAAGCTCCACACCGCCACCACGGCCACGCTCGCCGTGACGTACGGAATGTAGTAGCTCACCCTCAGGAACGTGCGGGCGTGCACCACCCGGTTGAGTGCCGTCGCGAGCAGCATCGAGAGCACGACGGTGAGAGGCACGTTGATCAGCAGGAACACCCCGACGTTACCGAAGGAGCGGATGACCGCGGGATCGGTCAGCACCGTCACGAAGTTCTGCAGTCCGACGAAGGGTCGCGGAACGTCGGCGCCGGGGGCGGCGAAGAAGAAGTCGTGGAAGGAGATCCAGACCGAATATCCGAGCGGATATGCGAAGACCGCGATCACGAAGACCAGGTACGGCGCGCTGAAGAGGAGCCCGAGTGGATTGCGTCCGAGCGGGCGACGCCTGCGGCGCCGACCCTCCGAGGTGGACTGGGCGGCTGGGGACTGCGAGTCCCGCGGGGAGGTAATCGTCGATGTCATGATGGCCGCCTAGGGTTGTTTCGCGATCGAATCGATCTTCTGCGCTGCGTCATGCAGCGCACTCTTCACGTCCTGATTGCCGAAGATCACCGATCTCGACCATGAGTCGCGGAAGGCCTGGAGCATCTGGACGGTATTCGGCCCGGTCGGTACCTCCACCGTGCGTGAGGCCGCATCTCCGAACGCCTTGTAGGAGGGGTTCTTGTCGAAGTAGGCGGCATAGGTGGTGGCCAGGTCCTTGCGCAGCGGCATCTGGCCGCTCAGCTCGAGGAGCTTGGCATCCTGTGCCTTGCTGGTGGAGAACTTGAGCACATCCCAGGCCGTGCCCTGGTTCTTGCAGGCCGTGTAGAGGCCGATGTTCTTGGCATCGCTGAAGGTCCAGGTCTTGTCAGCGGCCAGACCGTCCTTGGTCGGCACGGGAACCGAGCCCCACTTCACTTTGTCTTTGTAGACGGCGACCGCCCACGGGCCGACGATCGCCATGGCGGCCTTGCCGTCGGCGAATGCGTCGCCCTGGTATTTCTCCTTCCCGGCGAGTTTGTCTTTGTAGAGAGTCGCCCAGAAGTTGGCGACATCCCTGCCCGCCTGGTCGTCGAAGGTGGCCTTGTTGTTCTCGACTATTTGCTTGCCGCCGGTCTCGGCCGCATACAGCGGATAGAAGTCGAACTGGCTCTGGAAGAACTCGCTCGACGGGGCAGGCAGAATAGCGTTGGGCGCCACACCGGACGCCACCAGCTTCTTCGAAGCGGCGATGAACTCGGCATAGGTGGCGAGCTTCGGGTGGTCGGGGTCGAGGCCGGCCTTGGCGAACATCTCTTTGTTGTAGAAGATCGTCACCGGGTTCGACTTCCACGGCATCTGGAAGTAGTCGCCATCGGTGTTCTTGTATTGGTCGGCGACGGCACCACTACGGGCTTCGATGTAGTTTGCGGCGCCGGGGATCTTGGAGAGGTCGACGAGTCCGACCTGCTTTTCGAACTGTCCGACGGCGGAGGGCGCCGTGTTGTAGATCAGACATGGAGAGTTCCCGGCGGTGATGGCGGCACCGATGACCTCCTCGCTGGTCTTGCCCGCGGGGATCTCCTGGCCCTTCACCTGCTCGTCAGGGTGATCTTTGTTCCAGGCTGCGACCATCTGCTTGCCCCACTCGACCTCCTGCTGGTTGTTGGAGTACCAGACAGTGATGGGACCCTTGGACGAATTGGGCTTGTTCGTCGTCACGGTACCGCTGCCGCTGCAGGCGGCGAGCAGCAGAGAACTCGCGGCGAGTGCGGCGACGGCCAGCACCATCCGGCTCCGTCTTCCTCTATTGCGCATCGCGCGGTCGTTACGACTTCGGTGTCGTTCAGTCACGATCGGTTCCTTTCCTTGGGTAGGGGATATCGGTGGTGGGGGGCGGCGCGCTGGATTCGCGCACCACGAGCTGCGCGGGAGCGAGCTCGATGTCGTCGCCTTGCTCGCCCGCGATCACGCGCAGCAGCAGTTCTGCGGCCTGCCGGCCCCAGTCCTGTACGGCGGTGGTCACGGTGGTGAGCGACGGGTAGATGTAAGCTCCGATGTCGCTGCCGTCGAATCCGGTGATCGAGAGGTCGCGCGGCACGTCGAATCCGGAGCGCTGGGCCACACCGAGCCCCGCGATGGCCATCACATCGTTGGAGTAGACGATCGCCGTCGGCCGATCGGCGAGCTTGAGAAGTTCGCGGGTGGCCCGCGCGCCGTCCGCGGCGGTGAAGTCCGTCTCGACGACGAGGGTGTCGACCAGGCCGCGTTCCTGCAGCGCACTCGCGAAGGACTCGCTGCGGCGAATGCCGTGCAGCATGCGCGACGGACCCGCGACGTGGGCGATGCGCTGGTGACCGAGATCGGCGAGATGCGCCACGACGGAGCGGATGCCGGGGCTGTCGTCCACCGAGATCGCGGGGAACGGCGACTCGATGTCGGGGTGCCCGAGGGTGATCGCCCGCAACCCGAGCTCGTGGACCAGTGCGACACGCGGATCGTTGCGCCGCAGGTCGCTGAGGATCACCCCGTCGATACGACCGTGGTCGGCGAGCTGACGATAGCTGGCGAACTCGGCCGCCTCGCTCTCCACCATGCTCAGCACGAGCGTCTGTCCGACCGGTGCGAGCGCGGCCTCGACGCCGGAGATGAATGCCGGAAAGAACGGGTCGCCCGACATGATCTCGGGATCGCGGGCGATGACCAGCCCGAGTGCGAAAGCGCGGTCGGTGCTCAGCGACCGCGCACGAAGGCTGGGGCGCCATCCCATCTCGTTGGCGACGTCGAGGATGCGCAGGCGGGTATCGGCGGCGACTCCGGGCCTGTCGTTCAGGGCGAAGGAGACCAGTCCTTTGCTCACGCCGGCTTCGCGCGCGACATCGGAGATCGTCGGGCGTTGCTTCGCCATCGAGACCTCCACGTTGAGTTGTTGTCGCTGGTTCGATCATTCTGAACCGGTTTAGATAACCTATACCGGTTAAAAACATCCATCAACCCCTTGTTTTTCGGCGGCTTCTTTCGTTGAGGTGCGCCAAATGGTGTTGAGGTGCGCCAAATGGTCCTTCCGGGGGCTTGGGAGGCACCATTTGGCGCACCTCAATAGTCGAACACCCGCGCAATTCCGCCCCGCGGGGATTGCCAGGGCGGATGCCGCGGCTAGCGTTGTTTGCGTGAGCGCTGCAGCATCCGATCCCCTCGACACCGAATGGGTGCGCCCGCTGCCCGACCGACGTGGATACCGCGGCGACGGCATCCTGGCCGCGGTGGTGCTTTTCGGCACCACCATCAGCCTGCTGCTCTACAGCAGGTCCGGGATCTATCCGAACCAGGCTCCGATATGGATCGACGTACTCTTCCTGTTCGCAACGAGTGTGCCGCTCGCCTTCCGTCGTCGCGTACCGGAGATCGTCGCGATCGTGACATCCATCGTCTTCGCGGCGGCCCAGCTGCTCAGCGTCCCTGAGCTGCTGTTCAGCAACATCTCGCTCTTCATCGCCCTCTACTCGCTCGGTGCCTGGGGCAGAAGTCGGCCGCGCGCCACCCTCGTGCGCCTGCTCATCATCGTCGGCATGTTTGTCTGGATCCTGATCGAACTCATCGCTCGCGCCAGCAATCCGACTGCACTACCGGAGATCTCGCGGGTCGGGATGCTCTCGCCGCTCGTCGCATTCGGACTCATCCAGATCCTCACCAACCTCCTCTATTTTGGCGGCGCCTACTAT
Organism: Glaciihabitans sp. UYNi722; assembly: GCF_040549465.1. Lineage (NCBI taxonomy): Bacteria > Bacillati > Actinomycetota > Actinomycetes > Micrococcales > Microbacteriaceae > Glaciihabitans > Glaciihabitans sp. UYNi722. The sequence goes on from NZ_JBEPTL010000013.1 coordinate 71,425, forward strand.
TTCGGCGATCGTGCGTGGGCTGCGGCACGACAGCGTTCGGCCCTCGAGGCGCGCACGAGGGAGCTCGCTTCCGAGCGTGAGCGCAACGCCGACCGGGCGGTAGCGACCGAGCGCCTGCGCATTGCGAGGGAACTACACGACGTCGTCGCGCACCACGTCTCCGTCATGGGGGTGCAGGCGGGAGCTGCGCGCCGCGTGCTCTCGACGAATCCGGAGCAGGCCGCGGCATCCCTCGAAGCGATCGAGTCGAACGCCCGCAGCGCCATCGACGAGCTGCATCACATGCTGTCAACGCTCCGAGACGACGAGACGACGGATGCCGCGACCGAGAGCCCGAGCACCCGCGGAGTCGCGCAGCTCGCCGACCTGGTGCACGAGGCGGAGGAGGCAGGGCTTCCCATCCGTTTCAGCACCGTCGGACAGTCGCGCGCGCTCCCCGCTACCATCGGCGTGATCGTCTTCCGCATCGCGCAGGAGGCGATCACCAACGCACTCAAGCACGCCGGCCCCGGCGCCGACGTCGACATGCGGCTGCGCTACCTGGACACGGCGGTGGAGATCGAGGTGAGCGACACCGGAGCAGGACGGGTCGGTCCGGCCTCAGGTGTCACCTCCGGTCACGGACACATCGGCATGCGGGAGCGGGTGGGAGCTGTGGGTGGCAGCATCGAGATCGGAGCACGCACGCGCGGCGGTTACCTCGTGCGCGCGGCGATCCCCACCAACGAGGACAGGTCGTGAGCGACATCCGCGTGCTGCTGGTCGACGACCAGGAGCTGGTGCGCGGCGGATTCCGGGTGATCCTCGAGAGCGAGCCCGGCATCACGGTGGTCGGTGAGGCCGGCACGGGGGCAGAGGCGATCTCGCGCGCGAGGGAACTGCATCCGGATGTCATCTGCATGGACGTGCAGATGCCCGGCATGGATGGCCTGGAGGCCACGCGACGCATCGCCGAACTCGGCCTGGGCGGCGAGGTGCTGATCCTCACCACCTTTGATCGCGATGACTACCTTTTCGATGCGCTGCAAGCGGGAGCCAGCGGATTCCTGCTGAAGAATGCCTCGCCGGAGAAACTGGTCGAGGCGGTGCAATCGCTCGCTCGCGGCGATGCGCTGCTCTCACCGGACGTGACACGACGCGTGATCGAGCGCTTTGCCGGCCGTGCACCCGCGATCACCGAGAGCACGGCGGCGCACGACCTCAGCACCCGAGAACGCGAGGTTCTTGGGCTGATCGCGCTCGGCATGAGCAACGCCGAGATCGCCACGCGGCTGTTCGTCGGTGAGGCGACCGTGAAGTCGCACGTGTCGAAGGTGCTGCAGAAACTGGGGCTGCGCGACCGGGTGCACGCCGTGGTCTTCGCCTACGAGAACGGGATTGCGGTTCCCGGCGCGTAGCACTCCGCATCGGTAGCACTCCACATCCAGGATGACCCCGAAAACCCGTCTCCCGGGGGATGCCGACAGCACCCCGCCTCTTCTAGCGTGGAGTCACGACACGAGAGGGAGCGGCATGCTGCAGATCGACGGGGTTTCGAAGACATACGGTGAACGCGCCGCGGTCTCCGACGTGAGTTTCGCGGTGGGAGACGGACGCATTACCGGTTTCGTCGGCGGCAACGGCGCCGGCAAGACGACAACGATGCGCATCATCCTCGGCGTACTCGACGCGGATTCCGGGCAGGTCACCCTCGGCGGAGAGAAGCTGACGGCATCCGATCGTCGCATCTTCGGCTACATGCCTGAAGAGCGCGGCCTCTACCCGAAGATGCGGGTCTCGGAGCAGATCGTCTACCTCGGGCGGCTGCACGGCATGAGCCAGCGCGACGCCCAGGCGAGCACCACACGGCTGCTCGACCGCCTGGAACTCGCGGCCCGCGCCAACGATCCGGTGGAGAGTCTTTCGCTCGGCAACCAGCAGCGCGCACAGATCGCCGCAGCCCTCGTGCACGAGCCGGAGGTGCTCATCCTCGACGAGCCATTCTCCGGCCTCGACCCGATGGGTGTCGAGACAGTGCTCGGCGTCCTTCGGGATGCCGCGGCCGGCGGTGCACCCGTGCTGTTCTCCAGCCACCAACTCGACCTGGTCGAGCGCCTCTGCGACGATCTCGTCATCATCTCGGAGGGAACGATCCGCGCCAGCGCCTCACGCGACGAATTGCGCGCCCAGCACGGACACGCCCGCTGGGAACTCGTGGTCGACGGCGACGTCGGCTGGATTCGCGACGTGCCAGGCGTGACCGTGATCGAGTTCGACGGCGGACACGCGCTGTTCGAGGCTACCGATCCGTCGATCGCCCAGGGCGTTCTCCGCCGGGCGATGGACTCGGGCGGAGTCACACAGTTCGCTCCGCAGCATCCATCACTCGCGCAGATCTTCACGGAGGTAATCGAATGACCAGGACGGTAGCCCCCACATTCGCCCAGAGCACCTGGCTCGTGGCCCATCGTGAGATCACGATGCGGCTTCGCAGCAAGGCGTTCCTGATCTCCACCGGCATCCTCCTGCTGGCGGTACTCGCCTCGATAGTGATCGGGAGCATCGCCAGCGCCAACGCGTCCGAGCCGAAGGTCGCCGTGGTGGGATCCGCAACGGCAGTGGTGAAGCATGCCAAGGGTCTCGACGTGCGTGAATCCGACTCCGTCGCGGCCGCCACCAGGCTGGTAAAGAACGGCACTGTCGACGCCGCAGTTGTGCCGGCCGACAAGAGCGATTCGCCGCTCGGCATCAGCGTGATCGCCAACGACTCGGCACCGGAGGGCGTGATCACGCAGCTGAGCGTCGCGCCGACGGTCACGCTGCTCAATCCGCCGACACAGAACGGGCTGCTGGTCTACTTCGTCGCTCTCGCCTTCGGCCTGGTCTTCTTCATGTCGGCCATCACCTTCGGCAGCACCATCTCGCAGAGCGTGGTGGAGGAGAAGCAGACCCGCGTGGTGGAGATTCTGATGTCCACCATTCCGGTCAGGACACTGCTGGCGGGCAAAGTGCTCGGCAACAGCATCCTCGCCTTCACGCAGATCGCGGTGATCGCCCTGCTCGCGGGGATCGGTCTGCTGGTGACCGGCCAGTCCGGGTTGCTCGGAACCCTCGGGCCATCCATCATCTGGTTCGTGGTGTTCTTCGCCTTCGGGTTCGTCCTGCTGGCTGCGCTGTTCGCGGCCGCGTCATCCCTGGTCTCCCGCCAGGAGGATGTCGCCTCGGTCACGACGCCGGTGACGATGCTCGTGATGATCCCCTACTTCCTGGTGATCTTCTTCAATGACAACCCGCTGGTGCTCGGCATCATGTCCTACGTGCCGTTCTCGGCGCCGGTGGGGATGCCGATGCGCATCTTCCTCGGTACAGCACAGTGGTGGGAGCCGATCCTGTCGCTGGTGGTCCTGCTGCTGTCGACGGCTTTCGTGATCGCGATCGGATCGCGGATCTACTCCAACTCGCTGCTGCGGATGGGCGGCAGGGTCAAGCTCTCCGACGCCCTGGCCAGCCAGCGCTGAGTTTCTGGAGAGCACTGAGTTTCTGGAAAGCACTGAGCTTCTGGAAAGCGCTGGGACTCCGGATGCGAGACTAGAGGAATGACGCGACTGCATGACCCGGACTACCGTGGCTTCGCCTCCGACAACTACGCGGGTGCGCACCCGGAGGTGCTGGCGGCGATCACCGAGGCCAACGGTGGACACCAGATCGCCTACGGCGAAGACGTCTACACCTCCCGCCTGCAGGAGGTAATGAAACAGCACTTCGGCGAGCCGGCCGAGGCGTTCCCGGTCTTCAACGGCACGGGTGCGAACGTCACCGCGCTCACCTCGATCCTGCCGCGCTGGGGCGCCGTGGTCGCAACGAGCACCGCGCACATCCACACCGATGAGGGTGGCGCACCGGAGCGCATCAGCGGCCTCAAGCTGCTGACCATCCCCGCGCCCGACGGCAAGCTCACCCCGGAACTGATCGACCAGGAGGCCTGGGGTTGGGGCGACGAGCACCGCCCACAACCGCTCGCCGTGAGCATCACCCAGACGACAGAGCTCGGCACCCTCTACACGGTGGACGAGGTGCGCGCCATCGCCGACCACGCCCACTCATTGGGCATGACCCTACACATGGATGGCGCCCGCATCTCGAACGCGGCCGCGGCCCTCGCGGTGCCGTTCCGCGACTTCACGACGGATGCCGGGGTCGACATCCTGAGTTTCGGCGGCACCAAGAACGGCCTGCTCTATGGCGAGGCGGTCGTGGTGCTGAACCCGCACGTCTCCGATGGTCTGGTGTACCTGCGCAAGCTCAACATGCAGCTCTCGAGCAAGATGCGCTTCGTGAGCGCACAGCTCATCGCGCTGCTGACCGACGAGCTGTGGCTGAAGTCCGCGCACCACTCGAATGCCATGGCGACGCATCTGCGTCACTCCCTCGAATACGCGATCGCTGGCGGCACCATCTCAGGCCTGTCGTTCAGCCAGCAGACCCAGGCCAACGCCGTTTTCGCCGTGCTGTCGAACGATGCGGCCGACCGCATCCGCGAGAGGGTGCGCTTCTACGACTGGGATCGCGCGAAAGGCGAGGTGCGCTGGATGACCGCCTTCGACACGACGGAGGCGGATGTCGACACCTTCGTGGCTGCGATCACCGAGGAGCTCGGCGCCTGAGCCCATCCCGACCGCGCGGTATTTCGTCAACGGCGCGGCGGTTACAACATCCGCGCGGTTGACGACACCCCGCGCTGACGGGAGTGCTGCGCGCTCAGTGAGCGGGGAGCGCGCTGGTGATGGCCTTGCCGATGAGGTTTGCGAGGGTGAGCGTCCAGGTCACGGTGAGGTGATCCTGATCGCGGTAGACGTTCGCCCCACCGACCACGCTGAAGCAGTCCGTCGTGTCGCAGTACTTGTCGGTGAAGTCGAGGAGCGTGGCTCCGCTGTCCTTAGCCGCGACCCCGATCGGGTCCGTCTTCGACAGCACGTCCGCGCGCTTCTCTGTACAGTCCTTCGGCGAGCTGAGTCGAAGGCACTTGTTCGGATCGGTGAGAAAGTCCGGATTATCGACGAGCGCCACGATGGGTGCGCCCTTCGCCTGGGTCCACGCCTTCGAGAATCCGGCGGCAATCTCCGCGGTCTTTTCTGCGCTCGTGGTCGCTGTCGTCACGTAGGGGGTGGCGTGCAAGGCCGTCACGAAGATCGCGCCATAGGCCGGCTGTTTACCAAGTTCAGCCTTGAGATTGACCAGCCACTGCTGGCAGGAGTCGGTGAAGGCAACGCTCGGGCCACCGATCGGGGTGGTGTTCCACGGGCACGCTCCCTTGAGATAGGTGGTGAGCGACCAGCCGTTCTTCGCGGCGAGCTTCTTCATCGTCTCGATGTACTGGTACGCGTGGCTGTCGCCGATGAGCGCGACCTTCGGAGCGTTCGGCGACGTTGACCCGAAGTGGCAGGCCTTCACGGCCGACTCGTTGAGCTGCACGAAGCAGTCGTTGTTGCCTGGCTTGTCCGCGTTGCCGAAGCCGGCGTCGGGGATGACCTTGCCGGCGAGCTTCGGATTGCTGCAGTCTGCGGTCTGTTCTGCCCCGAAACACTCCGGCGGATTCGCGCTGATCTTCTGCAGTTCCGCTGCGGCCGCCTGGTACTTGGGATTGTTGATCGCGAAGGCGCCGGCCACGAACAGGGTCGAGACCAGCATCAGCGCGATCATGAAGCCGTAGGTGAATCGTGGCTTCCGTGTGGTGAAGAACTTCCAGGTTCGCGCCGGGTCTTCGATATAGCGCTTGGTCAGCCAGCCAAGCACGAAGGAGGCCAGCAGCAGCGCGATGCGGTTGATGCCGTCGAGCCCCCAACCCGGAATGTATGGCGCGATGATGATGAGCGGCCAGTGCCAGAGGTAGACCGAGTACGAGATGTCGCCGATGAACCGCTGAGGGCGGCCGCCGAGCACGCTGCCGATGTCCCACCAGTGCTCCGCACGCGATGAAACGAGGATGGCGGCCGCCCCGAGCACGGGCACGAGGGCCGCGTATCCGGGGAACTGGGTGTTCGGGCCAAACTTGTATGCCGAAACGAGAATGGCTACGAGACCGGCATAGCCGATGATGTTCGGCCACCATGCGCCGCGGGGGCGGAACCTGGGCAGCAGGGCGAGAATGGCCCCCGCGCCGAACTCCCAGACCCTGGTGAAGGTGACGAAGAAGGCCTCCGCCGGGTTGTTGTGCGTGTAGAGCACCGAGGCGACGAGTGAGATCAGGCTGACCAGGACCACGAGGACAACCATCGCGAGCCATCGGCGCCGCCCGAAGAACCTGACGCCGAGCCAGGTCGCCGCGAGCAGCAGCAGCGGCCAGAAGATGTAGAACTGCTCCTCGAGCGAGAGCGACCAGTAGTGCTGCACGGCCGTAGCGTCGTGCGAGGCCAGATAGTTGACCGAGCTGGCGGCGAGGGACCAGTTCTCGAAATAGAAGGTGCTCGCCAATATCTCGCGCAGCGAGTCGACGAGGCTCGACAGCGGCAGGATGAAGAAGGTCGCCAGTGTGGAGAAGATGAGCACGGTGATGGATGCTGGCAGCAGGCGTCGCACCCGCTTGCCCCAGAAGCTCGGCAGCGCAATCCGCCCCGTGCGCTCGATCTCGCGCGCGAGCTGGCCGGTGATCAGGAACCCGGAGATCACGAAGAAGATGTCGACGCCGATGTACCCGCCGGAGAGCCGGCCTGGCCAGAAGTGGTAGAGCACCACGAGGATGACCGCGATCGCCCGCAGGCCCTGCACATGGGGCAGAAAGTGAGTCGGCTTGGTCTGTGCGGTTCGCTCGCGGTGGCGGCTGCGGGTTTCAGACATCGCGGATCAGGCTATCATCCCCGTGTCGATCGGGAGCCGCGCCCACGCGACAGCCCGCGCATCGATCCCGACCACGCGCGCGCGGCCGCTACAGCTCGCCTTTACGGATGCTCAGCGTGTCGTTGTCGGAGTCGAGGTCCACCATCACAGTGTCCCCGTCGCGGATGTCGCCGCTGAGCAACGCGGTCGCCAGCCTGTCGTCGATCTCGTGCTGCATGAGGCGCCGGAGTGGGCGGGCACCGTAGCTCGGGTCGTAACCGCGCTCGGCCAGCCATGAACGGGCATCCGGGGTCACGGCCAGGTCGAGGCGACGGTCCTGCAGTCGCCGCGACAGCCTGTCAATGTACAGTTCGACGATTTGGGCGAGATTGTCTTTCGACAGCGCGGTGAAGATGACGATGTCGTCGAGACGATTGAGGAATTCCGGCTTGAAAGCCTGGCGCACCATCAGGTTGACGGCCTCCTCTTTGGCGTCCTGGCTGAGGGTCTGGTCGACCAGGTACTGGCTTCCGAGATTGGAGGTCAGGATCAGGATGACGTTGCGGAAGTCGACGGTGCGACCCTGCCCATCCGTCAGTCGGCCGTCGTCGAGTACCTGCAGCAGCACGTCGAAGACATCGCTGTGCGCCTTTTCCACCTCGTCGAGCAGGATCACGGAGTAGGGACGCCGCCGCACCGCCTCGGTCAGCTGGCCTCCCTGCTCGTAGCCGATGTAACCGGGAGGGGCACCGAGCAGCCGCGCGATGGAGTGGCGTTCGCCATACTCGCTCATGTCGATGCGGATCATGGCCTTGTCGTCATCGAAGAGAAACTCGGCGAGCGCCTTCGCCAGTTCGGTCTTGCCGACGCCGGTCGGACCGAGAAACAGGAACGAGCCGGTGGGGCGGTCGGCATCGGCGATGCCCGCTCGCGAACGTCGAACGGCCTCGGCGACCGCCCTCACCGCCCTCTTCTGGCCGACGAGTCGCTTGCCGAGCTCCGCCTCCAGGTTCAGGAGCTTCTCTGTCTCTCCCTGCACGAGACGCCCCACCGGGATGCCGGTCCACATTGCCACGACCGCCGCGATGTCCTCATCCGTCACCTGCTCGTTCACCATGCGCGGGCCGGTGCTCTCCACCTGCTCAGCGGCGACGATGTCCTGCTCGATCTTTTTGATGACCTCGTAGTCGAGCCGCGACGCGTCTTCGTAGCGGCCCTCCCGCATCGCCCTGTCGAGCTCGATCCTCGCGTCGTTGAGCTGCATCCTCAGGTCTCCGACGCCCTGCAGCGACGCCTTCTCGGCGTTCCAGCGGGCGTTCAGCTCGTCGAGTTCGTGCTGCCGATCGGCCATCTCCTGCCTCAGCTTGTCGAGGCGGATCTTGGATGCCGCGTCCTTTTCCTTCTTGAGAGCGAGCTCCTCGAGCTTCATCCGGTCGATCGCGCGCTTCAGCTGGTCGATCTCCACCGGGGACGAGTCGATCTCCATTTTGAGCCGTGACGCCGCCTCGTCGATGAGGTCGATCGCTTTATCGGGCAGCTGACGCCCCGAGATGTAGCGGTTGCTGAGGGAGGCTGCGGCCACCAGTGCGATGTCGGCGATGGCCACCTTGTGGTGGGCTTCGTAGCGTTCCTTAAGCCCACGGAGAATCGCGATGGTGTCTTCGACGCTCGGCTCGCCGACATAAACCTGCTGGAAGCGGCGTTCGAGCGCGGCATCCTTCTCGATGTATTCGCGATACTCGTCGAGCGTCGTCGCGCCAATGAGTCGCAACTCGCCGCGGGCGAGCATCGGCTTCAGCATGTTGGATGCCGCGACCGACCCCTCGCCACCGCCCGCGCCCATGAGCGTGTGCAGCTCGTCGACGAAGGTGATGATCTCGCCTTCGGCGTCGTTGATCTCTTTGAGCACGGCCTTGAGTCGCTCCTCGAACTCTCCGCGGTACTTCGCGCCGGCGACCAGGGCCGCCAGGTCGAGGGAGACCAGTCGCTTGCCTTTGAGCGAGTCGGCGACATCCCCGGCGACGATGCGCTGGGCGAGTCCCTCGACGACAGCGGTCTTGCCGACCCCCGGTTCGCCGATGAGAACCGGGTTGTTTTTGGTGCGCCGGGTGAGCACCTGGCTGACCCGGCGGATCTCGGCGTCACGACCGATCACCGGGTCGAGCTTGCCCGTGCGGGCGATGGCCGTGAGATCGACGCCGTAGCTCTCGAGAGCGGTCTTCTGCTTCTCGTCGGAGCCGGGCGCACCCTGCATGTTGGCCATTGACGATTCCTTCCACCCAACTTGAGTCGTACTGGCTCAATTTTACGCGACTGCGGCCCTCGGTGACTAGCGCGATTGCTCGCCCGCGGCTGTGGGTTCTCGTTTTACCTGTCAGAATCTCTCGATGAGAACCGCCAGAACAGCGAAGTGGTGCTCGCGATCGCAGTTGCCCGGAGGTTGCAATAGTGTGGCGGTAACGGTTCATCGGTCAACGAAGGATGAGTGATCGCAAGTGGCGGGTGGCGCGACGATCCGCGATGTCGCCCAGCTTGCGGAGGTCTCACTCGGGTCGATTTCGAACTATTTGACTGATAAGAAGCCCGTCTCTCCCAAGGCGCGCGGTCGCATTGAGTCGGCAATTGCCGAACTGGGCTACATACCGAACGCCGCCGCACGAATTATGCGGGGCGCGCGCAGCCACGCCATCGCCTTCATGATTCCGGATGCGGGAAACCCCTTTCTCACTGAGGTCGCGCGCGGTATCGAAGACGTTGCCATCAGATCGGGCTATGTTGTCGTGTCGTGCAACACTGACGGTGATCGCAGCCGTGAGGACCACTACGCGCAGGCACTTTCGGAGATGCGGGTGGTCGGCGCCGTCGTGATGGCCATGAGTACGTCGGAAAGTCATCTTCGCAAGCTGGAGGCGAGCGGCGCAGTCGTTGTCATTGCGGGGTCGGGTCATCGTAACTCGGGATTTCCGACTGTCGAGGTCGACAACGTCCACGGCGGGTATGTCGCGATGAAGCATCTGCTGGAGCGCGGCCACCGCAAGATTGTCTTCTTCGGCGGACCGGGCGCAGAACCGCAGATCGACGACCGATACGCCGGATGCCAGCAGGCTATCGTCGAGGCTGGGCTCGATCCCAGAAACCTTACCCGTCTCGATGCGCACGGCAACTCGACAGCCGCTCGTGTCACGGGCGCCGAGAGAGTCGCCGACATCATTCCCGAAGTCACTGCCGCGGTCTGCGCAAATGACTTGCTCGCCCTAGCGCTTGAGGCGACGCTCATTCGTCGTGGTGTCTCGATCCCGGAGCAGTTCGCGATCGTCGGCTACGACGACATCGATACGGCCGAGCTGGCGCCTATCCCGCTCACGACAGTGCGCCAGCCGCAATACGACCTCGGCCGGGTGGCTGCGCAGCTGGTGCTCGACCTCGCCGACGGCAATGAGGCCGCCGTGATCGAATCATTCGTGCCCGAACTCGTCGTGCGCTCGACCACTTAGCCGCGGCCAGCGACCATTACTTTATAGCGCCGGCTGAGAGACCCTTCTCGAAGAACTTCTGGAGGGACAGGTAGGCGATCACAATCGGCAGGCAGATGAGCACGAGCGCCGCGAAGATCTTGGGCTGGTCAGAACCGTATGTGCCGGTGAAATACAGGGGAATGGTCGTCACAGTTTGAAGCGACTGATCCTGCAGGAACAGCAGCGGAAGAAAGAATTCGTTCCACGCCTGGAGGAAGGCCCAGACGACGAGCACCGCGGTTATCGGCTTGGCAAGCGGAAGCACGATGCGCACGAGCGTCCCGAAGCTTGAGCAGCCATCGATGCGCGCGGCTTCGAGCACCTCATCGGGAATCGCGGCGAGGTAGTTGCGTGTGAGCAGCAGCGTGAACGGAATCACGGTTGCGGCGAGCGGCACGATCACCGCGAGATAGTTGTTGAACAACCCCAGCTTCTGGACGATCAGGAACAGCGGCACAACAAGGGCGATGGTCGGCAGCACCAGCCCCACCAGGATGGCGTTGAAGACCAGCTTCTTCCCGGCAAAGTTCATCTTGCCGAACGCGTAGGCCGACAGCATCGTGCAGACGTATACGAGCGCGATGACGCCGGCAGAGATGATCGCGCTGTTGAGCGCTGATTGGAGGATAGGAGTCTTGGTCAGGACTGCCTGATAGTTCTTAATGAATCCTTCGCCCTGGAGGGACTCGGCCACAATCGCGACGAGCGGTAGCAGGAAGGGTAGGGCAAGAGCGGTCGCCGCGATCTGGGCGATGAGGCGGGTGCGTTTGTTGGGGCGTCCGAACATGGTCAATCCTCCCCGAAGCGGTAGGCGCGAATTTGAATGGCGGTGAGGGTGAGGGCGAGTATTAGCAGGATGATCGACAGCGCCGCAGAATAGCCGGCGTGGTACTGCTCGATGACCTGTTTGTAGACGTAGGTCGTCAGGAACTCGGTGCTTCGACCGGGCCCACCACCCGTGGTCAGGTAGACGATGTCGAAGGTCTTGAGGGCACCGATGCAGCCGGTGAGAGCGAGCGTCGCTGTCGTTCCCCGCACCTGCGGAAGGAGAATGTATCGGACGACCTTGAACGTTCCTGCTCCGTCAATGGCTGCGGCTTCGAACAGCGTCTGGTCGATTTGCGAAATCGCCGCCTGGTACAGAAGGAAGCTGAAGCCGGTCCACTGCCAGATGTTGATTGCGGCGATTGAATACAGTGCGAAGTGCGGGTCGGCGAGCCACGCGGAGTTAGCGCTGCTGATGCCAAGTGCATGCAGAAGGCCGTTGAACTGGCCATCGGGAGCGAGGATGCCGCGGAACGCAGTTGCGACAGCTGCCGGTGCGAGCACCACCGGGAGAAACATGACCACCTTGTAGATCGGGCGCCCGAAGACCGCGTTGCTCCCGAGCAGGATCGCCATGATGAGCCCCAGAACCATCTGGATCACGATGGTCAGAATGCCGAAGACGAGGACGTGCCCCAGAGCTTGCCAGAGCACGGGGTCCTCTGCGGCGGCGATGTAATTATCAAAGCCGACCTGCCGCCCGGAGGCGTCGATGCCGTTCCAGTTCAGCGTCGAGACCCAGCCTGTGTAGCCGATTCCCACGTAGATGACCCCGACAACGAGGATGGCAGCCGGAAGGATGTAGAGCCACGGCGTGATCGCCCGCTGGCCTGGGGTCCTTCCGTTCGACCGTCGTGAGGCTGGCGGTTTCACGGACGCGCTCTGCACCGGTGGCTTGTTGATGACGGTGGTGGTCATGGTGTCTGTCGGGCCCGATGATGTGCCACCGAGCCCGACATCCCTTCCTGTTGGATATCGGTGACGCTTACTTGCCGAAGGCGGTGTCGATAGCTTTCTGGACGGAAGCGGATGCCGCCGCCGGCGTCATCTGCCCAGAGGCGACTGACGACAGCGCCTGGCTCAGCGCGGTCGCAACATCGGCGTTCGTGATCTGTCGGGAACCGATAAGGTTTCCGATCTGCTTGGCCTGCTCAGCGAGAGCCGGCTTCTGCACGGCCGGATCTGCAAGGCCAGTGTCGGGCACCGGTACCGATTTGAGCGCGGGCGTCTGCAATGATGTCGCCATCATCGTCTGTGCCGTCTTGCTGGAGGTGAGCCACTGCACGAGAGTGAAGGCGGCTGCCTGCTTCGTGCTCTTGGCAGAGATAGCCCACCCAACGTCCGGTCCGCCGAAGAGACGCCCGGTTTCCTTGGCGCCACCGACAACATCGGGGAATGCTATCGGGACGAAGACGCTCGACTTGATCTGGTCACCGTAGGTCGCAGTGTTAGCAGCGAGGGTCGCGGTCGTCATGTGGTCGTCGTTCCAGGTTCCGAACGCGATCATCGCGGCCTGACCCTTGTTGAAGGCATCATTGGCATCCGGGTACTGTGTCGTTGCGAGCGCACCGGACTGAATGATTCCGTCGCTGAACAAGCTCTTCCAGATCGTGAACGCTTTGGTGAAGTCAGCGGAGTTGAACGAGGCCTTACCGTTGACCGCCTTATAGAAGGTGCCGGGCGTGATCTGATTGGCGATGGTCTGGTACACGTCGAGGTTGACCCAGTCATCCTTCGCACCCTGTATAAAGCACTTGACCTGGATGGCTTCGATCTTGGCGCAGGCCGTTTGCCATTCTGCGAGGTTGGTGGGCGGCGTCGCTCCGGCTTTGTCGAAGATGGTCTTGTTGTACCAAACCAGCCCCCCGCCTGTGATCATCCACGGGAGACCAACCTGCTTGCCACTGACGACGAGCTGGTCCGTTGCGTTCAGCTTCGACTTCCAGTCGGCGCCGATGTTCTTGGCGGCGAGCGGGGCGAGGTCGGCCGTGAGCGGCGCGAACTGCGTCGTCATAGCGCCCACCTGCAAACCGAAGACATCCGGACCCGAGCCCGAGGTGGCGGCTAGGCGTACGGCGTTCGGGTAGTCCGCGATCTGGATGAAGCGGTGCTTGACAGTGATGTTCGGGTGTTCCTTCTCGAACGCGGTGATCCACGCCTTATCCTGCGTGTTGTCCGGGTTCCACGACCACCAGTTGATGGTCTGCTTGGCGCTTGAGCTTGTCGTCGACGAGCCGGTCGAACAGGCGGTCATGCCGACAGCGGCAATCGCGATGACGGTGACGGCGGCGACCTTTGTCATCCACCCTTGTGCGGTGATTTTCATTGCTTTTCTCTCCAGTACTTCGGTGTAGGGAAGGTGGGTTTGTGTTCGGTTTGTCTTCTTGGGAGTCGCTTTCCGCTTATGGGCGGAAGGCGTTTTCGATCCAGAGCGCGCTCGGGAGCTCGACGAGCGCGATGACCCACTCGGCCACGTTTCGTGTTACCGGCGGTTTCTTGACCACGACTGTGAGCTCATGAATACCCACGGGCATGGAGAAGTCGATGAACTGTCCCACCGGCGCCATGTGCGGGGCAGGGAACAGGAGGTTGCTGCCCTGAGCTCCGTGGAGGTATTCCCCGTTGAGCCAGATGCGGTATTCCTCTGTCGAATTGAACATGAGTCGCACCTTCTCTCGGCCGCGGGCATCCACGCGGTAGCGCAGCAGCAGTAGTCGGTCTGTGAAATCATCGCGCGGCATCTGAACCCAGGTGCCGGGGAGGCTGGAGGCCGTGGTCGATATCTCGGGGAGTACGCTGCCGACGGGCGGCAGCTCCGAGTTGTCGCGCTCGGCCCACGAGCCGAAGGTCGTGTTGAAGTGGGCGACTTCGACGGCGATGGTGTGGCTGTTCGGGTCGAACTCTGAGCTCGTCGCCGAGGGGTGGTCGCCCGACAGGCGGTCGTGCAGTGAAATGACCAGGTCGGTGAATCCATCGAGCGTCGCTGGAGGGGTGATGCCGGTGATCTCCTTGTTGAGTACGAGATCGTTGCCGATAGGGGCGAGCCACTTCTCTTCAATGGAGTTCGGGTCGAGGATACCGAGGAGGGCGCCGATGGTGGCCGTCGAGCTGTCACAGTCTTCGCCGCAGTTGTTGGTGATGCTAATCCGCTCGGAGAATGTCGTGCCCATGAGCCAGCCCACGATGACGAAACCGGTGTTCTGGCGAACGTCGGTGAAGTCGTCGCTCCCGTACGTGTCGACAATGAGCTGGCGAACCACAGTCCAGTCGTCGTTCTCGAGCACCCATGCACGGGTATCGGTCACCACACCGAAGAGCTCACTGTCTTTCGGGATTCCGGTGAGGGCGCCATCCAAGAGCACGTCCGGGTCGGTCTCGACGAAGGCGAGGGACTGAAGGCGGGCGAGGAACTGCGCGGCATAGATGCCCTCGCCGTCGTGGTCGAAGCAAGCGTCTTCGTAGGCGTATGCGGCGGCGAGGTCTGGATTGCCCGGGGCAAGACACGCCCAGAGCTCTGAGCGGATTGCGGCCCCTTCGCCCTTGGTGAACCAATTGTCAAAGCTGCCTGTGTGGGGTGGCTCGAGTCCTTCGGCCAGGTTGCGCATGCCAACGCCGTATTCATTCCATGGGAACGAGACATGATCGCGCCAGGCCGCGGCGAAGACGTGGCGGTCGACTACCGGCGACTCCATTTCCCCCAGCACACAGGCGTAGAGCACCTGCAGGTCGAGGTCGTCGTTGGGGACCATTTCGGTCGGGACCGGGTAATAGAAGTCGGCGGTGAGGGGACCGGTCAGACCTTCGAACGTCTGGCCCAGAGTGCCACCAACGGCCTTTCCGAGCCAGCAGCCTTGGATCCTGTCACGCAACGTGGTCATCAACCAGTCCTTCACAGCGTCGTAAAATGAAACGGTTCACTTATGGAACCATGCTTTGATATTCTTCGCAAGTCCGAGGGGCAAAAGTTATGGCATTGGATTCCTTTTCCGGTCACGTTCCCATCCAGCGCACTGATACGCGGCGCGGGCCTCGTCGCGCCTGACACCGTCATCGCCGACAGCCGGCGTGTGGGCGCCTGGGTCCCTGTGTCGCATGGGAGGAAGCATGCCGGGTCGGGAGCCCGACCTGGGCCTGGTGTTAGTGAGCGCACTGGAACGCGGCCCACTCGGACACTCAGTCTGAGCGGGATCAGGCCCGCCGCGACGCGGCCACGGTGAACTTCGCGTTGCGGGCGACCTCACGGGTGTGGCCGACGATGCGCTGCAGCGCTGGGTGATATCCGAGGTGCGAGTTGTAAACAGTCCACAGCTCTCCACCGGAGCGCAGCACACGCGCGGCCTCCTCGAACAGTCCGTCCGCGATTCCGACGTGCACCGTAGCCCCGACGTGGAACGGCGGATTGAGCACTACCAGGTCCGCGCTCGAGTCCGACCGGCCGTTCAGCCCGACCTCGCGCACCACGGTCACGTCCAGTTCGTTGGCCGCCATTGTGGCGCCGGCCGACGCGACAGCAGCCCAGGACAGGTCCGTGGCGATCACGGTGGCGGTCGGGCGGTCCCTAGCGAGCGACGCGGCCAGGATGCCGGTGCCGCAGCCCAGGTCGATGACGGTCTCGGCATCCGGAACCGCACTATCGAGCACCGAGCGCAGAAACCGCGTGCCGATGTCGAGTTTTGCGCCGGCGAAGGCGGCGCCGTGCGCACAGATCCAGAGGCCGAGCTCCGGGTTGAACTCGCGCACCGGGTACTGAGATGGCGCAGGGTTGGCTGGGTCAGACCGAGGTGCACTGGCAACGAGCACCCGCGACTTCTGGCGGGCATGCGAGACGTCGAGTCGCTCGAAATGTCGCAGGAGCACCTCGTTCATCGCCACCGAGATGTGCTTGATGCGCCCGCCGGCGTACACGACCACCTCCGGGTCGGCATGCTCGGCGATGAGCCCCGCGAGCTCGTCGAGCTCCGCAAGGCCGCGCGGCAGCTGGAGGAGTACGACGCGGGCGCCATCGAGTACGTCTGCGCCGAGGGGCAGGCTCCGATAGTCGATGCCCGAGGCATTGCCGGCGAGAGCTTGCTCGCCGAGCAGCGAGTCCTGGAAGACACGGATGCTGCGTGCCCCCAGCCGCGCCGCGCCGATGGTGAGCGCACCGTAGTGGTCGCCGAGCACCACGATACCGTCAGCGGGCGCTGCGAACACGGCGGATGTCGCCTCGTCGAGGATCAGCCGGTCGCTGGCGTCCACGGCGAAGAGGTTGTCAGCCTCGACATCCGGAAACCGGCGGAGGCCGGAGAAGTCGAGGGAGGTCATCCGTCCAGTACAGCACGGTGCCGAGGGCGGAACTGCAGCGCACACGTTTCTCCGGAGGATCGCGGTTCGAAATCGATGCCGACCACGAATTCGTGCGGTCGGATGCCGAAACCTCCGGAGAAACGAGTTGGACGAGTCAGAAACGAACTGGCTAGTGAACCGCGACCGGCGCGCTCTCGCCGATGCTGCTCGAGCTTGAGGTTGAGGTCGAGGTCGAGGTCGAGACACCGTGCGGATTGGAGAGCGACACCCCGTGCCCGCGGCGCCGGAACAGCAGCGCAGACAGCACGGCTCCGACGGCGAAGAATCCTGCGCCCCACCAGTAGGCCGTGGCGTAGCTGTGGACAGCGGCCTGGGCTGCGACGGCGGCCGAAGGCGGCAGGTGCGAGGCGAGATAGTCCGTGGCCGCTGTTGCCGCGAGGGTGTTCAGCAGGGCGGTGCCGATCGATCCGCCGACCTGTTGGCTGGTGTTGACCATCGCCGAGGCGACGCCCGCAAATCGGCGGTCGATGCCGAGGGTCGCTGTCTGCATGGAGGCCGGCATGATCGATCCCATGCCGAAGCCGAGGATCATCAGCGGCGGGAGCAGATCTGCGGCGTAGGTGCTGGTGAGATCGACGTGGGTCAGGTAGACCATCCCGATGCCGGCGAGAGTCATGCCGAACGGAACCATGATCTTCGGCCCGAAGCGCGGCACGAAGATGTTGGTCGACAGTTGTGCCGCGAGCACCAGCATCCCGATCATCGGCAGGAATGACAGGCCGGTCTGGATCGGCGTGTAGTGCAGCGACGCCTGCAGGTAGTACGTGACGAACAGGAAGATCCCGAACATGCCCGCACCGGCGATCAGCACCGAGCTGTAGGCCGCACCGCGGTTGCGATCCAGCACGATGGAGAGTGGAAGCAGCGGATGCTCGGCACGGCGCTGCCAGAGCACGAAGGCGACCAGCAGCAGGCCGGATGCCACGAGGAAGCCCCAGGTGAGCGGAGAGCCCCAGCCCTCAGACTCCGCGTTCGAGAATCCGTAGACCAGGCTGAAGAGCGCGCCGGAGACGAAGAGCGTGCCCGGAATGTCGAGTTTCGGACGCGGGCCGGTTCGCTCTACCTGACTGACGAAGATGGCCGCACCGATCACGGCAACCACGGCGATGACGACGTTGATGTAAAGGTTCCAGCGCCAGTCGAAGTTTTCGGTGAGCACACCGCCGAGCAGCAGGCCGACGGCACCGCCGGCCCCAGCGATCGCGCCGAAGACCCCGAATGCGCGAGCGCGTTCCTTCGGGATGGTGAAGGTCGTGGTGAGCACGGCGAGCGCGGTCGGAGCGAGCATGGCACCGAAAGCGCCCTGCAGGGCGCGGGCACCGACGAGCATCCCGAAGCCGCCGGCAGCGCCACCCAGCGCGGAGGCTCCGGCGAAGCCGATCAGGCCGATGATGAAGGTGCGCTTGCGACCGATCAGGTCAGAAAGACGACCGCCGAGCAGCAGGAGGCTGCCGAATGCGAGGGAGTAGGCGGTGACGATCCACTGGCGCTCCCCGTTCGAGAAGCCGAGGTCGGCCTGGGCGGAGGGCAGAGCGATGTTGACCACCGTCGAGTCGAGCACGACCATGAGCTGGGCGAGGGCCACTGTGGTGAGCGTCCACCAGCGGCGAGAGGAGACAGGGGGCGCGATCACGGCGTCGGGTGAAACCAGGGAAGTGTGAGACATGAACGCCACTATATACGGTACTGTGGAGTTTCGGATCTTAACAGTTCCTAAATTGCCCATCAGGTCGAAGAATTAACCGTGCGGTAATATAGCCCGCATCAGGAAAGGGAGATTGCCGCAATGACGCAGCTCGATCTCGACCCAGTCACCGACCCCGACCCGGCGGAACAACCGTCGAAGCTGGGGCGAAAACGTGACCACACCCGCGACCCCGAGATTCTGGATGCCGCCCTCGAAGTGCTCGCCGAAACCGGGTACGACGGCATGACCATCGACATGGTCGCGGCGAGAGCCAAAGCAGGCAAGGCCACCCTCTACCGCCGATGGCCGTCCAAGGGTGAACTCGTGATCGATGCGGTCGCCTGTATGAAGACTGGCGACATCGACTACTCGCAACTGCCGGACACCGGGACCCTGCGCGGCGACCTCATCGCGATGATCAAGCCACATTCCATCGAGGACGGCGAGAAGAAACTGCAGATCATGGCCGGTCTCATGTCGATGCTCTCGCGGGCACCGGAGCTGGCGGATGCCGCCAACCAGGCGATCATCGAGCCGCGGGCGAGCGTCAATCGCATCCTCATGCGCCGGGCGATCGACAGGGGTGAGATCGCGGCCGACTGCGACGTGGAGACCCTGTCGCTCATCAGCCCGTCAATGGCGGCCTATCGCGTGCTGATCCTGCGGAAGACCGTGGACCGGGCGTTCCTGATCTCGCTGATCGATGGCGTGCTGTTGCCTGCCGTCGGACTCGGTCGCCCCGCCAGTGATGCCCCCGCCGGCAGTCGCCCTGCAAGCAGTCGCGCCGCGCGAAACTAGGCGCGCGGGCGCATAGCGTGCGCCATCCACCACCAGGCGAGCCAGCCGATGGCCGCATTCACGGCCAACGCGATCACAGCCGAGACGCCGAAGAAGGTCCAGAGGCCTGGCCAGAAGTCGTTCGAGCCCGACCCCGACGCCGACGCCGACGCCGAAGCGGAGGTCACGACCGTCGAGACGATCTGGCTGACAAAGCTGCCGATCCCGCCGATGATCCAGGAGGCGACGACTGCGATCGCCGTGCCGGCCCAGGTCACGCCCCACGGATGATTCACCCGGTGCGAGCGCAGGATGCGGCCGCTGACCAGGATCGCGACCGCCATCACGATGAAACCGAGCAGGGACACCAGTACGAGTGGCAGGATCCAGGCCGAGATGTTGATTCCGTCGAGGAACTGGCTCAGGCCATCCAGGCCGCGACCGGTATCGCTCGAACTGCTCGCCGCGTGCACAATGAAGGCGAAGAGCCCGACGAACAGTGCGATGCCGACGGGTATCGCCGCCAGCGCCCAGCCGATGCCGAGCAGCACGAAGCCGATGCTTCCGGCCAGGACCGTGCCGCGTTTCGCCCGCTTGGTGAGGGGCGGTCGCACCGGCTTCGGCCCGGCGGGGTAGGCGGGCTGCGAATACTGGATCGGATACGTCAACGTTCTCCCCGTTCGATCGATTCGTGGCTAAGCGGTCGCCAAACCACGACCTGCGTGTTGCGCTGCGACCTGGTACCGGCCCTCAGCGAGACGACTTCTCCGGACTCACCGCCGGCGAAGACCCGGCGACCGGGACGACTGAGAAGCTCTTCGGCCAGGGCATGCTCGAGGTCGCGGATGCGCTCCGACAGTTCGGCAACCTGGTTCTCCAACTGCAGGATACGACGGATGCCCTCCAGGCTCACGCCCTCCGCGCCCAGTCGTGCGATCTCCCGCAACTGCACGATGTCGCGCATCGAGTAGCGACGCGACTGCCCTGAGGTGCGCTGCGGCACCACGAACTCAAGGCGGTCGTACTGTCGAAGCGTCTGGGGATGCATGCCAGCGAGCTCCGCGGCGATCGCGATCGCAAAGACGGGGTCGGTGGCTTCCATGGTCAGCCCTTCGATTTCGCGAGCAGCTCCGCTCGCGGGTTCTCATCCGGTTGAAGTGCGGCGAACTTCTCCAGTGCCTCCTGGGCTTCGCCGCTGAGGTGGGCGGGCACCGCCACCTGCACGGTGGCGAGCAGATCTCCCGTGCCCTTCGGCGAGGTGACGCCGCGCCCCTTGACGCGGAGCACGCGGCCGCTCGGCGTACCTGCGGCGACCTTGAGTTTCACCGGCTCGCCGCCGAGAGTGGGAACCTCGATGGTCGCTCCGAGAGTGGCCTCAGTGAAGGTGACCGGCACATCCACCCGCAGGTTGATGCCGTCGCGTTCAAAGACTGGATGCTTGCGCACGGTGATCGTGAGCGTCAGGTCGCCGGGTGCGCCGCCATCCACGCTCGGCTCGCCTTTACCCCTGAGCCTGATTTTCTGGCCGTCGCTCACACCGGCGGGAATCTTCACACTGATCGGCTTGCCCTCTGCGGCCTGCAGTTTGACGGTGTCGCCCTGGATCGCGGTGAGGAAGTCGAGAGTGGTCGTGGCGGTGAGGTCGCGACCCTTGGTTGGACCGCCTGCGCCGCGGAATCCGCCGGATGACTGGCCGAACAGCCCACTGAAGATGTCGTCGAAACCACCGCCACCACCACCGGGCGAGTAGGCCGTGCGCTGGTTGCCGCCCTGGTTGAACATGCCGCCGAAGACATCCTCAAAGCCACCGGACTGGCCCTGGCCGCCGGAGGTGAAGCGCGCACGGCCTGGACCCATCGCGCGCATCTGGTCGTATTCTTTGCGCTGTTCGGAGTCGGCGAGCACGGCGTGCGCCTCACTGATCTCCTTGAACTTCGCCTCAGCCTTCGCATCCCCGGGGTTGGAGTCGGGGTGATATTTGCGGGCCAGCTTTCGGTAGGCCTTCTTGAGCTCGGCCGCTGAGATGTCTTTGGAGACGCCGAGTACGGCGTAAAAGTCCTTGTCGAACCAATCCTGGCTTGCCATGGGCGCCTCCGTTCTTTCTCAATCTACGTTGTGAATGCCGAACGAGGCCGCCGGTCGAGCCAGTCGAGACCGATCTCGACTGGCTCGATCGACGAAACTGCTCGATCGGCGCTGTCTTATTCTGCTGGTACTGAGACGGCGACCTTGGCCGCGCGCAGAAGTCGCTCACCCAACTTGTAGCCAGGAGCGATCACGTCCGCCACGGTATTGACCGTCACATCGGAGCTCGGCAACTGCACGAGAGCCTCGTGCTGGTGCGGGTCGAACACATCGCCCTTCTCGCCAACCGCGGTGAGCCCGAACTTCTCGAGGCTCGCGCGCAGCTTCTGGGCGATGACCGCCATGGGGCCGTCGGCGAGATCGCCGTGGGCCTCAGCGAGGGCCAGGTCGTCGAGCACCGGAAGGAGACTCTTCACCACCTCGGCGATGTTCAACTCGCGAGTCGCCTCCCGATCGCGCTCGACGCGCTTGCGATAGTTGGCGAATTCGGCCTGCACTCGCTTGAGGTCTCCGAGGATTTCGACGGCGGGGTCGACCGCGGCGTTCCCAGGGCCTGGTGAAGGAAGCTGCTCCCCTGCCAAGAACGCGAGATCGTCATCAGAAAATGACGTCTCGACATCCGGACCTTCGGCCTCGACGAGCCCCTCGGCCGCATCGTCGGCAGCCGAGGTCGGCTCCTCCGATGCGTCCTCGGGAGTCTTGTCGTCGACCATGATTACTTCTTCTCCGAGTCGGCCGCTGGCTCTTCGTCGTCCACAACTTCTGCGTCGACGATGTCCTCGTCATCGGCCGGTGCCTCTTCGGTAGGAGCCTCTTCCGAAGCACCCTCAGCGGATGCCGCCTGCTCCTGCGAGTAAATGGCCTGACCCAGCTTCTGCTGGCTTTCGCTCAGCGTGTCGAAGGCGGTCTTGACGGCCGTCTCGTCGTCGCCGGCCAGCGCGCTCTTCAGGGAGTCGACATCCGCCTGCACCTCGGACTTCACGTCGTCGGGCAGCTTGTCTTCGTTGTCTTTGATGAGCTTGTCGGTGGAGTAGGCGAGCTGCTCCGCGGTGTTGCGGGTCTCGGCCGTCTCGCGACGCTCCTTGTCTTCTGCGGCATGCTCCTCGGCCTCGCGCACCATGCGCTCTATGTCCTCCTTGGAGAGCGACGAACCACCGGTGATGGTCATCGACTGCTCCTTGCCGGTGCCCTTGTCTTTCGCGGACACGTGCACGATGCCGTTGGCGTCGATGTCGAAGGTGACCTCGACCTGCGGGATGCCACGGGATGCGGGCGCGATGCCCTGCAGCTCGAAGGTTCCGAGGTTCTTGTTGTCGCGGGTGAACTCGCGCTCGCCCTGGAAGACCTGGATCGCGACGGAGGGCTGGTTGTCGTCCGCCGTGGTGAAGGTCTCGCTGCGCTTGGTCGGAATGGCCGTGTTGCGCTCGATGAGCTTGGTCATGATGCCACCCTTGGTCTCGATACCGAGGCTCAGAGGGGTGACGTCGATGAGCAGAACGTCTTTGCGCTCGCCCTTCAGCACGCCGGCCTGGAGTGCGGCACCGACGGCAACGACCTCGTCAGGGTTCACGCCCTTGTTCGGGTCCTGGCCACCGGTGAGCTTCTTCACGAGGTCGACGACGGCCGGCATACGGGTCGAGCCACCGACGAGTACAACGTGCGCGACATCCGCGACCTTGATTCCGGCTTCCTTGATGACGTCGTTGAACGGCTTCCTGGTGCGCTCGAGCAGGTCAGCGGTCAGTTCTTCGAACTTGGCGCGGGTGAGTGTCTCGTCGAGGTTGGCTGGGCCATTCTCCGTGAGCGACAGGTACGGCAGCTGGATGCTGGTGCTCATGGAGCTTGAAAGCTCCTTCTTTGCCTGCTCCGAGGCCTCCTTGAGGCGCTGCTTGGCGATCTTGTCACCGGAGACATCGACACCCGTGGAGTCCTTGAAACGCTTGACAAGGTAGTCGACGACGCGCTGGTCCCAGTCGTCTCCACCGAGACGGTTGTCTCCGGCGGTCGAGCGAACCTGAATGGTCGAGAAGTCGTCGTCCTTGCCCACTTCGAGCAGCGAGACGTCGAAGGTTCCGCCACCGAGGTCGAAGACCAGGATGAGTTCGTCTTCCTTGCCCTTGTCGAGTCCGTAGGCGAGTGCCGCAGCGGTCGGCTCGTTGATGATGCGCAGAACGTTGAGTCCCGCGATCTCTCCAGCCTCCTTGGTGGCCTGGCGCTCGGCGTCGTTGAAGTAGGCGGGAACGGTGACGACGGCGTCGGTCACTGCCTCACCGAGGTACTGCTCAGCGTCGCGCTTGAGCTTCGCGAGGATACGCGCCGAGATCTCCTGCGGGGTGTACTTCTTGCCGTCGATGTCGACGGTCCAGTCGGTGCCCATGTGGCGCTTAACCGACGAGATCGTGCGGTCGACGTTGGTGACGTTCTGGCGCTTCGCGGTTTCTCCGACGAGCACCTCGCCGTCTTTGGTGAAGGCGACCACGGATGGGGTGGTACGAAATCCTTCAGCGTTCGTGATGACTGTGGGTTCTCCACCCTCGAGAACCGAGACCACCGAGTTAGTGGTTCCCAGGTCAATACCTACTGCTCGAGCCATGTGCGGTTTCTCCTTCTGACGCCGGTCGAGCTTGTCGAGACCGGCACGTTACTCAGCTGGTTTCGACAAGCTCTACCAGCAGACCTTGCGAGACTTGAGTCTCACGTACTCAAGTTTGAAACCTGTGGATAACTTTGTCAAGTTGATTTCGAAAAACTTGAGTCGAGTCGACTCAAGGTCGACCGGCCGGCGTGGCGAGAATGCCGTTGAGCAGCACCCGGAGCTTCCACGCGTCGCGCTCATCACCGCTCCCGGCCATGATCTCATCGTGCATGCCGGCGATCAGAGGGTAGCGTTCGGCGGGAAGTGCGGCGAAGAACTCGGATGCCTCGCTCACCACGTCGTGCTCGTTGGAGGAGCGCGCGATGTAGGAGGCAAGCTCGGCTCCCGCGGCCGTGGCGTGCATGTAGAGCAGATCGGTGCTCCAGGAAATGGTGCGGTCATCGAGGCCGCCTTCCCGCAGCAGGCCGATCAGGTCGTTGAAGATCAGCAGCACCTTGTCGGTGCGTGGGATCGTGCCGAGTGCCACCAGGGCCAGGCCCTCGTGAGAGGCGGTCGCGTGCACGATCGCCTCGATCAAGGCCTCGACTCGCTCTCGCCAGGTGCCGGCCAGGTGCGCCGTCCTTGGCACCGAACCCATGGCCTCGTCCAGCATCGCGAGAAGCAGGTCGTCGCGGTTCTTCACGTAGACGTAAAGCGAAGCGGCGCCGGTGTCAAGTTCCTGTGCGACCCGACGCATGGTGAGTTCTACGATGCCGGACCGATCGAGAATGGCGAGCCCCGCCTGCACGATCGCTGCGCGGCTGAGCGGTGCCTTGGCTGGCCGATCGCGGCGACTGCGCGGTTCAGCAGCGGGCGGTTCAGCTGGTGGCGGTTCTGGAGCTGGCGGTTTAGGGAGGGTCGGCACCCTCTCATCATAGTGATAACGAACAACGTTTGACACGAACGGTGTTCGTGATTTATGGTATCAACGAACGTTGTTCGTGATGACGTTCACTCCGCCATCAAGAGAAGGTCCATCCCCATGTCCACTACCGAAGCGGCCTCTGCGGCCATCACCGTGAGCAGCACCCGCCGGTGGCTCATCCTCGCCATTGTGCTCATCGCGGATGTGCTCGACCTTCTAGACTCCACGATCACAACGATCGCGGCTCCGACAATCGCACGCGAGCTCGGTGGCGGCAACGCGCTCGTGCAGTGGCTCGGTGCGAGTTATGCTCTCGCGCTCGGCGTACTTCTCGTGGTCGGCGGTCGGCTCGGCGACAGGTTCGGTCGCCGACGCATCTTCCTTATCGGCATCGTCGGCTTCACCGCGGCATCCGTAGCCTGTGGCCTCAGCTGGAGCCCGGAGTCGATCATTGTCGCGCGACTGTTGCAGGGGGCGTTCGGTGCCGTGCTCATTCCGCAGGGCTTCGGCATCCTCGGATCGGTTTTCTCGCGCGACCAGATCGGTAAGGCGTTCAGTCTGTTCGGGCCGGTCATGGGAATCTCCGCGGTCGGCGGTCCCATCCTGGCCGGGTTTATCATCCAGGCAAACCTGTTCGGCCTCGGCTGGCGCCCCATGTTCCTGGTCAACCTTGTACTCGGCGCGATCGGCATCGTCGCCGCATTCGCGCTGCTGCCGAAGGACTCCGGCGACCGGGCCGTGTCTATCGACGGCATCGGATCGGGTCTGCTCGCCGGCACGATGCTCGGTCTGCTGTACGGGCTCATCGCCGGCTCCACCGACGGCTGGAACGCGTTCGCGATCGTCTCGGTCATGCTCGGGCTGGTTTTCTTCGCGCTGTTCGTGATCCGTCAGCGTACGGCCGCGATGCCCCTCATCGAACCGAGCCTGTTCCGCAACCGCGGCTTCACCTCTGGGCTACTGGTCGGGCTCGCCTACTTCGCCGCGATCGCCGGACTCGTGTACGCGTTCTCCCTGTTCCTGCAGGGCGCAATGCACTACTCGGCCTTCGACGCATCGCTCGGCCTCGCACCGATCTCGGTCGGCATCATCGTTGCCTCGTTCGCTGGCTTCGCGCTGATCGGCCGGCTCGGCCGCCGACTCATCGTCATCGGCCTCTCGGTGACTCTCGTCGGCGTCGGCTGGTTCCTGGTGCTCGTACTCGCCTTCGGCAGCGCCATCGTGCCGGCCGCGCTGATCGCCCCCATCTTCGTGATCGGCCTCGGCATGGGGGCATGCTTCGGGTCGATCTACGATGTCGCGATCGGCGACATCACTCCGAGTGAGGCCGGCAGCGCGAGCGGCTCGCTCTCCGCGGTGCAGCAGCTCGCCAACGCGATCGGCGCGGCGGTCGTCACAACGCTCTACTTCCAGCTACGCGCCAGCTCCGGCGCCGACCACGCGATGGTCGTGGCGCTCGCGGTCGTCGGGGTGCTCGTGGCGCTCTGCTTCACCCTGGTCGGGATAATGCCGAAAAAGGCTCAGCCGGAGAACCATTAGCAGTCAGAGACCAATAGGTCGGCCCAAATCGCCGCTCGATCGTGTCACCGCCCTTCGTCGACTCGAACATCAACGGGACATCGTCGGTCGGCGCGATGTTCCACGACGGGTCCATTCAGGCCGCCAGTTCTCCGGTGACTTGCCGGTGACCTGCACGAACTCTGAATCGCCTGGGTTTCGTTCGTAGTTGCTTGCTGTCTGGCTTTTGTCGGCTGGGTGATTCTTGGTTGGCGTCATACGCTTGCTCGACTTCGATCGGGGTGCCCATGTCAAGCTCCCCGTGGAGGCGCTGGATGATCCAGCGCCACTCGCTGACCACTAATAATCGTTAAACGCCCGGTCTCTGGGTGCCGAGTAAGTGATGTTCACAAGCTGCTCGATACTGCTGTCCAAAACTGTCCAGAATCAAATGTGCTGAAAGCTCGTCGTTTCGGTAAGGGGTTCCTGACACCGTTTTCGGCGTTTGGCTGCAGAACCGTCACCGGCGGCACTTGGTGTCCGCAAGCCGAACCTCAACCGGTGCTTCAGGTTCTGGCATTCGGGACTGCTGTGGACTCTCCCGCATCTGACCGTTAGTCGATTCGCGACTCAGGCGCTTGCGAGGCGGCAACGTCGGCAGTCATCTCGGGTGGTAAGTGCAACCAATGAAGCGACCAGGTGCCTGAAACTGCGACGATCTGCGGCCGGCACTTCACCGTGATCCCCGAAAGCAGATTTGAGGGCACATTTGGACTTCGAGCGGTGCCCGTAGCCGGAACCTTCACCGGGGCGCCTTAACATTCCCAGAAGTAGCTCCCAACTGCGGAAACACTTGTGTTGGACACGGGGAGACTCATCGCTGAAAATTCACCATTGTGAGAAGCTGACCGTGATGACGATGTTCAGTGCGCAGCGGAAAGCAGCCCTGGTTTGCGCTCTTGTGCTGACGGGGGCGCTGGCTGGTTGCAGTACGGGATATCACGGTCACGACAGCGGCATCGATGGCGTTCTCTGGCGACAGGTCGCCAGTTTCGAAGATCCTCTGTCTCCCAATCTCTTCGATTCGCACGCGAATGAACCGGGAGCGTACCTCGATGCTCTCGGTATCGCGGATTGGGACGGCACAGCAGCCTCGGTAGCGCACCTCGGACTCGAAGACGGCGGAGTCGCCCTCTACGACATCACCTCGACCGACGCGGCGGTGGAGCTCTCGGTGTTCATCAGCTCTGGATCTCGATCCGACGGTCTGACCGACGAGGGCCACGACTACAAGGGCCCGAGCGCGGTGATCACCTGTTACGGAATCAACGCGCACTTTCGCCCCGGAGCGACACCACTGGTGGATCGGATCATTTTCGATAAGTGCCCAGCAGCTCTGGTGAAGACGGCGCCAAAGGACGCGGCGTTCGCCAGCGGGGAAGTATTCGACGGATAGTTCGACAAGAGCGACTATGGCAGCGTTGTTGGGATCCACCAATCCGAACTATGTACGCCGAGGGACCATGCCAGGGCTGCCCGCAAGCGGAACGCTCTGCGTGCAGCAGTAACCGTCGGGGCCGCTCATCGTTGCCGTGGTACCTGTGGCGGCGGCGTTGATCCTCGAAGCAGTGATTGTTCACGCTTGGACGCGTCAGGCTCCGCCAGCCTTCGTGAGGAGGCGCAGGAGCTCGGTGCGCTCCGGGGCGGTGAGGGCGCCGACCGTCTCGTCGAGCACGTCGTCGAGTACGTCGGCGCCCGCCGTCCTTGCCTTCTCGCCGCCGTCGGTGAGCCGGTGCTGCACGATCCGGCCGGGGCCGGCCTCTCGCCGGAGCAGACAGCGGTCGACCATGCGTTTTGCAAGCTCACCCATCGCCTGATCGGTCTGGAACGTCAGCTCCGCTAGCCGGTGCAGCGACGCGTCGGGCTCGACTGAGAGATGCCGCAAGACGTCCCACTGCACAAGGGAGAGGCCGACCGGCACGAGCCGCCGATTGCCTTCCCGGTGATGTCGCCACTGCAGCCGTTTCACCGCGAGACCGATGTCCTTGAGCGAAGCCGTCATACTCAGACCATATCAGGAACCTTGCTTAAATACGGACCCTTGTATAAGGTTCCTGATATGACGAACGCAAACAGTCCCGCAACTCCCGAGCAGCGCACCATCACCGTTGACGTCGATGGTCTCCCCATCACAGCGACCCGTGTCGGCGCTGGGCGCCCCGTGCTTCTCCTGCACGGCGGAGGAGGACCCATGACCGTGCTGCCATGGGCTGCAGGATTCGCCGCAGCGCGGAACGCCGAGGTGATCGTGCCCGTGCACCCGGGATTCAACGGCACGCCCCGACCCGAGTCACTCCACTCTCCCCGTGGTCTGGCCGAGCTCTACCTCCAGATGCTCGACGCGCTCGAGCTCGAGGAAGTCACGGTTGTCGGCAACTCGATCGGCGGATGGATCGCGGTGGAGATCGCCGCGCTAGGCTCCTCCCGAGTATCCGGAGTCGTACTCGTCGACGCCGTCGGTCTCAGCGTTCCAGGCCACCCCTACCCTGATTTCTTCTCCCTGACACCAGCAGAGATCGCTATGCGGACTTACCACGACCCCGAACGGTTCGGCGTGGACCCGTCACAACTCCCGCCCGAGATCCAGGCCGCGATGGCAGGCAACCGGGCCACCCTGGCGGTGTACGGCGGCGACATGGCCGATCCGACGCTCGCGAGCCGGCTACCGAGCATCCGTGTCCGCGTGCTCGTCGTGTGGGGAGCCGCCGACCGCATCGGAGACCCCGAGGTTGGCGCAGCCTACGCGCAGCAGATTCCCGGAGCGCGTCTCGAGATCATTTCCGACGCGGGCCACCTCCCGCAGATCGAGACCCCGACTCGCCTCACCGAGCTCGTTGGATCGTTCTCCGACCCCCGCTAGATCCGCGATCAGCGAACGACCACAGGTAGCGGGACCGCGACGCCGGCGAGAGTCACGCCCGCACCGCTGGTGACGCCCCATCATCCGCTGACCTCCCACGTAGACGACCCCCAGACCAGATACTGCTCACGTTTCCCTACAGTGGAACGGCTGGCGACACCAACGCAGACTGCAGCGCTCCAGGTCGGTGAGCAGGCCCAGCTGCTCGGGTTCCGATTCGAGGGTTCGGCGGGTGGCGTGCGAGCCGGAATGGCCAGTACCGCACCAGTGACGAAATACGCGCACACTGCTGCCTCGCGAGGCTCTTCTTTTTGGCTTAGGCCGCCTTGCGGGCCCCGCGCTCAGCGAGCTTGCGCCCTTCGGCCTCTGCTGCGCGCGCTGCCTCGATGCGCATCTCGTCGGCCATGTCCTTGAATGCGTCGAGGGCGGGGTTTACCCCGACCAAAGTGAACCGGCGGTGGACGGGGCGAGGTCGAGCCCAAGGACGTCAACGAGGACGCGTTGCAGCCATGAAGAGGAGTGGTCCCATCCTTCCTTCGGCGTCCCGGGAGCGTAGTTGCCGCCGGTGACGGTGACCAGCAGGGCGGGTCGGTCTCGTAGTTCGGGGCCGCCTTTGTTTATGCGGGGCTCGGTGTAGAGGATGTCGAACCAGGTTTTGATGTGCTGGGAGACGCCGTAGTTGTAGAGCGGCACGGCGAACAGGAAGGCGTCAGCCGCGATCAGTTCATCGGCGAGTGTGGTGGCAAGTTCGACGGCGGCTTGTTGGGCAGGGGTGCGGGCGTCTTCGGGGAGTTGCTGCCCGACGACGGCGTCTGCCCACGCGGTGGCGGGGAGTGGGTTTGTGCCGATGTGGCGGCGGATCACCGACTCGCCCGGGTGTGCGGCGGTCCATTCGGCTTCGACGATGTCGGCGAGTTCGCGGCTCACGGATTGGTCGGGGAAAATGCTCGCGTCTACGCGGAAGAGGGTCATGGTGGATTTCTTAGTTTGTTTGATTGTTGATGGGTTTGTTCGAAAGTTGGACGTCGTATGCGGGCGGTGATCATTGCCGCCCGCATACGTTCAGATCACGGTCGCGCCGCCGTCGGCGACGAGTTCCATGCCGTTGACATAGCTGGAGTCGTCCGAGGCGAGGAACAGCGCGACCGCGGCGATCTCTTCAGGGCGACCCATTTCCCGTCGCGGGATCACGGACTCGAATGCCGCCTTCATCTCCGGGTCCAACACAGACTCCATCATCGGGGACGTAACCGAGCCGGGGGTCAGCACGTTCACCCGGATCTTCCGGTCTCTTAGCTCGGACACCCATACCCGGGCGAGGGCGGGCAGCGCGGCCTTGCTCGCTGCGTACACGCTCCAATCCGGGTGGCCGCGCAGCGATGCGTTGGACCCGGTCATGAAGATGGACCTCCGTCGTTGAAAAGGGGTAGCGCTTTCTGGACGGTAAATAGGGTGCCGCGGACATTCAGCGAGAAGGTTGCGTCGAACTGCTCCTCGGTGATCGCGCCGAGCTTGCTTTGCGCGCCTCCACCAGCACTCGCCCACAGTACGTCGATCGAGTCCTTTTCTTGCTTGACCGTCTCGAATAAACGGTCCAGATCGTCGAGGTTGGTCGAGTCGGCCTGCACGCCGGTCACGTTCCGGCCGATCTGCTTGACGGCTTCGTCCACCGCGTCCTGCCGCCGGCCCGTAATGAAGACGTGAGCTCCTTCGTCAACGAACAACTTGGCGCCGGCCAGAGCCATGCCACTTGTCGCGCCGGTGATTACCGCGACCTTGCCATCGAGCTTTCCCATGATTATGCCTTTCCTGCAGTGTCGACGCCGAGGAAGAGGTTCCACCCCAAGCCGTTCTGGGCGAGCCCCATTTCGATCAGGCTCGCGCCCTCCAGCCAGTGCGCCATACTGAGATTGCCGACGTCCTGCGGGCGGTGCCCGAGGCTCGTGATGAACGCTGACACGCTCGCCTTGGACTGTGGGTCGTTGCCGGCCATGAACACATCTCACCCTTGCCGGCCTGAACGTGGGGGCCATGCCCAAGCAGTCAATCTTCCGACTTGACGACGGTTATGAGCGCGCTTACCGCTCGCGCTTCTGCTTCAGCGGTCGATCGAGCTGCGGGACCAGCTCACGTCTGTCGATCCGTCGGATCCGGCAGCAACACATTTTGTGTGCGCGGGATCCCCCGCGCTCCTCGCCGAGGACCAAGTAGGTCGCTCTCCTATCCGACACAGGCTGACCCTACCGATACCAGTCTCGACGCGGCCTTCCACCCCTGATGCGACGAGCTGCAAGCTTTCGGTATCCGCCCACTCGATATGGCGCTATTACACCGGTGGGCGTCGGACGCACCTAGGAAAGAGTTGACATGACAAGCACCGCCTGGACATATGCAATGCCTGAAGATCGGATCCAGGAATTCCGGGATCTGATCTCAGATTTGATGAAGGATCTCTCTGGGCTAGCGGCCCGCGCCGACGCCGTTGGCTATAACCGCGAACGGATGTGGCTCCAACATAACGAGGACGGAAGCGCGGAGTTCATCGTTTACCTCGAGTTCGATGATGGAGTGGATATGACCACGTTTGCGCAGCGATTGTCAGCATATGAGTCCGAATTCACGAAGTGGTGGAGGCCACGTTATGAGTCCTTCGGCCGTCCGAAATCATTCGGCGAACCTCTTCTCTCCTGGGACAAGGGAGCCTAAATGGATTGCGCAACGTTGCCTAAAACGCCCCCTCGAATGAACAGGAAAGAATCATGACCGACGCTGCAAGAAGTACCACGACCCAAGCCGCGCTCGAACTGGCAGAAGAATTCATTAGAGCTGTTGAGGCGAAAGACTTTGATGCCGTTGCGCGGACCCTTTCCCCCAACGCCCGTCAGCTCTTCATGCACTCGGGCCGAACGCGGACCGCGGAGGACATCGCGAACATCGTCTCCAGTCGGAAAAAAGGTTTTTGTGTCGCCGACCTGAAGGGAAAGGCTGACATCATGGACTACTACAGCGCCTTGTTCCGGAAATTCACGCCCTTAATATGGCGTAACCACGAGTGGACCGTGTCCGACAAGGGCCAGGTGTTCTTTAGCGGAAACGGCGACATGGCCGTCACCTGGAATCAGAAGCCGTATAGAAACAACTATGTGACGAGGTTCGACGTCGAGAACGGCCAGATCGTGAAAATGGCGGAATATGCCGACGCCTTCATGTACTCACGGCTCGGCGTGCGGCCAAACGGCGCAGAATTCAGATCGCTGATTCGGGCAATCGGGCGGATGGTCAACCCTTGGCAGTCAGCCACGTCGGGCAGCTAACGCCTTCCTGGAGGCGCTGACCTATTGCGGCGTGTAAAGCATGATCCAGTGATCGTTCTCGGGGTCATGCAGCATTTCGCTTTCAAAGTTCAGCCAGCCACGGGTCGGATGGTGGAGGCTTTTCGTCGCAGATCGCCAAGTACCAACTTCCGCATCCTCCCAGCGAGCGCGGAATCCTTCGCTAATCGCGGAGAGTTCTTGAAAGACAGCCTGCAAGTAGTCATCGTTTGGGTATCGAGTCAGCGCCGTCCGCAATTCCGACGTCGCCACCCGCGCGAGTTGCTCCGCGCCGTCGGCGCCGACAATCTGGTGCAGCGCGGTTGAGGTGAAGCATTGATAGACGATGTTCCGCCCGAACGGACCATCGCTGATCAACGGGCTAAGCATCTCTAACGCCGCAACGTTGGCCGCGAGCAAATCCAATCGTCCGTCATGAACGGTGACGGGCATGATGCTGTCGAGACCGTCCAGCAGCTGCAGTATGCCGGGCCGAATCGCGGTCGAGGGCGCTTGAGGTTCCGGGGGCAACTCGCCCGCGAGTCGAAATAGGTGATCGCGCTCGGCAGATGAAAGCCCGAACGCTCGACCGAGCGCGTAGAGGACTTCGCGCGAAGGACGCGGTGCCCGGCTTTGCTCCAGTCGGGTGTAGTACTCAACAGAAATACCGGCGACCTCAGACAGCTCCTGACGCCGCAGTCCGGGGACGCGCCTCACTGACGTTCGCTCGTTGCCCGACCGGGTTGGCGGGGTCATCAGCGCTCGGCGATGACGCAGAAACTCGCCGAGCTCAGGTCGACCGATTTCTTCCATAACAGCCATTCTGCCTGCCCCTCCCCGGAGGACTCGCCTGCATGGCCCCACCAATACCAGTTTCGACCGGGCGTTCCTCGTACCGATTCCGTCCTTCAGACTGGAGACATCCCCAACCGCGGTGATCGGTTTCATCACGGTTTAGCGACTAATTCAAAGGAATAAGCATGTCTCTCGACCGTATCGCCCTCGTCACCGGCGCCAACAAAGGTGTCGGCAAACAGGTCGCCAAGGAACTCCTCGCCAACGGACTCCAGGTAATCGTCGGATCCCGTGACCTCGACCGAGGTGAGGCCGCCGCAGCCGAACTCGGCGAAGGAGCCACCGCTCTCCAGCTCGATGTGACCGACCCGGTGTCGATCGCCGCCGCGGCGCAATGGATCCGTGACGAATTCGGCCGCCTCGACCTACTGGTAAACAACTCCGGTATCTCGCACACAAGCGCAGACTTCGACATGGAGCAGTACAGGCTCATGTCGCAGCCGAGCACTGCGCCGATCGACGAGATGCGCGCTGTGTGGGAAGTCAATGTCTTCGGCGCCCTTGCGGTCTATCAGGCCATGCTCCCCTTGCTGCACGAATCCGCTGATGCTCGCATCGTGAACGTCACGAGCGGCCTGGCCTCCCTAACGTCGCTCGCCGATCCCGAATACCCGTACCGGGCGACCTACGGCCCGATCTATCCCGCATCTAAGACCGCCCTGAACGCCGTGACGAGGTCGATGATGATCGAACTCGAGGGCACCGGCATTAAGGTCAACCTCGTCTCACCTGGCTTCACAAGCACGGCGCTCAATAACTTCGCAGGAACCGAGTCGATCGAGGAGGGTTCCCGTGAGGTGGTGCGGGTGGCACTCCTCGGGCCCGACGGCGCCAATGGCACATTCACGCTGTGGCCCGGCGAGGACATCCCGTGGTAGGGACCCAATCGCTTGCCACCCACGCATCACACCGAACCACGAACGACAAATACGCTGGCCTCCGGTGCCCGGTCGAGCATCCCGACACCGGAAGCCCTACTCCGCGAAATCGCGCCGTCATGAACCGGTAGGGGACGGTGAGCGGGTGCGAAATTCGATCCTTTCGAAGTGGCCAATTGTCGGGATTCACAGCTTCAGACGGGTGCCCGCTTGGGGGCCGCTTGCGGGATCGTTCGTGACCTCTGGCTCGGCCGACGAGCAGCGTTCCAGTTATGAATGAATTCCTGATCGGATACGCACGCGTGTCCACGAATGAGCAAGATCTCACCGCCCAATAAAACGCCCTGGAAGCTCTCGGCGTTAGATCGAACCTGATCTACACCGACCACGGACTTACCGGCACCAATCGAGTACGCCCGGGTCTTCGCGAGGCCCTGGCTGCCTGGCGGAACGGCGACACTCTCGTGGTTGCCAAACTGGACCGGCTTGCCCGCTCGCTTCGGGATGCGAAAGACATCATCGATGAACTCACCGTCAAGGGCGTCAAACTCAGCATCGGCGGATCCGTGCATGATCCGACCGACCCGGTGGGGAGACTGTTGTTCAACGTCCTCGCGATGGTGGCCGAGTTCGAATCCGACTTGATTCGCGCCCGAACGCGAGAAGGGATGCACGTGGCCAAAGCGAAGGGCCACCTGCGCGGCAAACAACCGAAGCTGTCGACAGCCCGGCAACGTCACCTCATGGACGTGCACCGCGCAAGGACGCATTCCACGAGCGAGCTCGCTGAGCTGTTCAACGTCGCCCGCTCCACCGTGTACCGCACCGTTCAACGACAATCCGTCGACCACTGAAAGACACATTCACCGGCTCTCGTCGCAGACCTCTGGGAGGATCTCTACGAGCCCTGCAACGAGAACCCCTGCGACGAGAACCCCTGCGTTTCAAAAAATTGTCGTTCCCTGCGAGCTAACCGAACCTTCGCGGGATTTTGGTCAGCACCGGATCAGCTCGCCGAGGGGAACCTGGCCGACACCACGACGTTTTGATCAAAGCAGAAGGTCGAGATATTGCGGACGTGCCTTCATGGCATGAATGAGAAGCTCGTTACCGCTGTCGAATCGAAGGACGACAAGTTCGAGAAGGCGACCGTCAGGGTCGAAGCCGAGCCTGAACTGCCGTGCTGGATTGTCGTCATCTATATCCGCTTCAAACATGCTGTGTTCGGCAGCATGAACGCCGGCTTCTGCGCTGACGCCGTGCTTCAATGCGGACGGATGCGCTCGCACTAGATGAGTGAGTCCTATTAGGCGGATGCCGCGTGGGCGCTGTTAATCGGAGGCGGAGGGTGTTAAACCCAGCGTGTGAAAACAGACCTCAACA
>NZ_JBEPTL010000014.1:0-90939 GCF_040549465.1 Glaciihabitans sp. UYNi722
TTGCTCTCGCCGCCGGAATCTGGCACAACTGGCTCATCGGAGCCCACCACAAACGATCTCTCATCGCCTACGACCATTAGGACTCACTCATCTAGGCCGTCGGGGCGTCGACCGCTCCGCCGAATCGTCGAGTCCGCTGCGCGTAGAGCACGACTGCCTGCCAGAGCTGTTCGCGGGTAAAATCCGGCCAGAGCGTGTCGAGGAATACCATCTCCGCGTAGGCGCTCTGCCAGAGCATGAAGTTGCTCAAGCGTTGCTCGCCTGAACTGCGCACAAACAGATCCACATCGGGCAGATCGGGTACGTAGAGGTGCTTTTGCAGGGTCTTCTCGGTGATGCCCGAGGGCTTCAGCCTGCCAGCTGCCACCTCCTCCGCGATGCTGCGCACGGCATCCTGGATCTCGGTGCGACCGCCGTAGTTCACGCACATGGTGAGGGTGAGCACGGAGTTGTGCGCGGTAAGACGCTCGGCGAACTGCAGTTCCTCGACGACGGAGCGCCACAGCCGCGGCCGACGACCAGCCCAGCGGATGCGCACACCCCAGTCGTTCAACTGGTCACGTCGGCGGTGCAGCACGTCGCGGTTGAATCCCATGAGGAAGCGCACCTCGTCGGGTGATCGGCGCCAGTTCTCGGTGGAGAATGCGTAGACGCTCAGATGCTTAACCCCGATCTGGATGGCGCCGGCCACTACGTCGAGCAGCGAAGGCTCGCCGGCCTTGTGGCCTTCGATCCGCGTGAGCCCTTTGCCGTTGGCCCAGCGGCCGTTGCCGTCCATGACCAGTGCGACGTGCTCGGGAACAGCATTCTTCGGCAGTTCCGGTGGGTAGATGCCTGTCCAGTCGATCGGCCGAAAGTCAACGGCGTCCTTATGGGTCTTCTGCACACTCACGCTGTCGTCCTCCGGTCCACGTGTTCGAGGGAACGCAGGCCACGCTCGAGATGGAACTGGGTGTAGGCGGCGACCACGCCGCTCGCCTGCGATCGCGTGCGGTCGTCCGCGGCATCCGCCGTCGCCCAGTCGCCGGTGAGCAGGGACGAGAGCAGCAGCAGGGTCTGCGGATCGAGCCGTGGCGCGCCGGGCGGAGCGACCTCGTCCGCGACCACGCCACCGAGCTGCACGACGAAGGCAGAATGCGGGCCTGGCGCTCCCGTCACAGCACAGTCGTCGAAACTCGGAGACCATCCGGCGATAGACAAGGCTCGGAGCAGGTAGGAGTCCAGGGTGAGGCTCGAACCGTGTTCCTTCTTCGCGAGGGATCGAAGCGCCCCGACGAGCAGCAGGTACTGCTGCAAGCTCGGCTCACTCTCGGTGAGTTTGTCTGCGGTCTCGACCATGGCGCTGGCGGCGGTGTAGCTGCCGTAGTCCGCGGTGATCTCCGCACCGTAGGAGCCGACGGACTCGGCCTGGGTGACGATGTCGAGACTGCGGCCCTCGTAGAGCTGCACATCCGCCACCATGAAGGGTTCGAGCCGCGCCCCGAACTTGGAGGCGGTGCGACGAACGCCCTTGGCGACGGCGCGGATCTTGCCGTGCTGGCGAGTGAGCATCGTGACGATCCGGTCCGCTTCACCCAGCTTGTGGGTGCGCAGCACGACGGCTTCATCACGGTAAAGGGGCACTCATCGATTATCGTCGCCGGCGCTGGGAAGCGGATGCTCGGCACACCGCAGCGCGCACCCGTGGTACTGATTGACTGTGAGTGCCAGCCAGTTCATCATCCCTCTCTGGGCGGACCTGCTCGCCATCGGCATCGGCGGCCTGCAGGGTGCGATGTTCGCGGCCCAGTTCCGCGACCGACGGCTGGACCTGCTCGGGGTGGCGATCATCGGGATCGCGGCGGGATTCGGCGGCGGTCTCATCCGCGACCTGCTGCTCAACCAGGTGCCTGTTGCACTGCAACAGAACTGGTATTTGCTCGTGGCGACCGGAGCCGCACTGCTCGGCATGCTGCTCGAGCGCATCTTCTCGCGGCTCGGCAGGGTGATCACCGTGCTGGATGCGCTCACCATCGGTATCTACTGCGCGATCGGCACCACGAAGGCCATTTCGCTCGGGCTCCCGGAGATTCCGGCGATCTTCGTCGGTTCCATTGCTGCAGTGGGCGGATCGATCCTGCGCGACATGCTGTTGAACCTGCCGATCGCCCTCATGCACGTCGGGTCGCTCTATGCAGTGGCCGCCCTCGTCGGCTCAACGAGCCTCGTCGGGCTGCTGGCTCTCGGCGTTCCGGTCTTCATCGCAGCCGCGATCTGCGTCGCCGTCACTTTCGGAGTTCGCGTGCTCGCGGTGCTCTTCAACTGGAGCCTGCCGGAACAGAGAAGGCTCGATCAGCTGCCCAAAATAGGGTGGATGCCCAGGATCCCTAGGCTGCGAAAGCTACGGCCGCCCGGTCGATGAGCCGGCCCAGCAGCTCAGGGTAGGTCACGCCGACGGCGGCCCACATCCGCGGATACTGGCTGAACGCGGTGAGCCCGGGAAGCGTGTTGACCTCGTTGAGAGTGATCGCTCCGTCGGCGCCGACGAAGAAGTCGACGCGGGCGAGCCCCTCGCACCCGAGAATCATGAAGGCCAGTTTCGCAAGCTCCACCAGCTGCGCGGCGACGTCGACAGGGATTTGGGCCGGAACCTCGAGTTCCGCGCCGCCAGCCGTATATTTCGCCGTGTAGTCGAAGAACACGGTGCTGTCGGCGGTCAACACACGAAGTGGCGCTCCGACGATGAGCTCGCCGTCCGGCTGCTGCAGCACTCCGAGGTCGACCTCGTCTCCCTCGACAGCCCGCTGCATCAGCGCGATGGTGTCATGGCTGAGAGCGAGTTCTAGCGCGGTTGTCAACTCGTCCTCTGATGAGACTCGGCTCACACCGACGCTGGATCCTGCACGATTAGGCTTGACGAAGAGCGGGAATCCGACGGATGCCGCGAACTCGGCGGCCTCGCGCACAGTGTCGGCCGTGACGCCATGGGTGGGGATCGTCGGAATGCCGCTCGCCTCGAGCACACGCTGGGCGAGCAGTTTGTCCATGGCCAGCGCGCTGGCCAACACCCCGCAGCCCACATAGGGCACGCCGGCGAGTTCGAGTAACCCCTGGACTGTTCCGTCCTCGCCGAAGCGGCCGTGCAGCACCGGGAAGACCACATCGATGTCGTCGAGATCGGGGAATCGGGTGCCATCTGTGGCATCGGCCAGGGCATCCACCGATTCGACCCTGTGCCACCGGCCACCGCGATCGATGCCGAGAAGCATGGCCTCGTACTGAGCGGGGTCGAGATTCGAGGCGACGCTGCGGGCCGAGTTACACGACACCTCGTGTTCGCTGTTCGCGCCGCCGAAGATGATTCCGATTTTCTTCACGATGCCGCTTTCGTATCCGTGGTGAGGTGACGCCTGGCCATTCGGCCGCCGAGTCCGGTCAGTATCTCGTGAGAGATCGTACCGGTGACGTCTGCCCATTCCTGTGCGTCGGGCTCGCCCAACTCTGGCGAGCCGAGCAGAACGACTTCGTCGCCGAGCGCCACCGGATAGTCGCCGACGTCGACGATGAGCTGGTCCATCGAGATCGCCCCGACCACCGGATGCCGCATCCCCCCGATCACGACCTCTCCGCCGCGCGACAGCCCGCGGGGTATCCCGTCGCCATAGCCGACCGGGACCAGCACCAGGGTGGTCTCCTGTTCCGCGACGTACGCGTGGCTGTAGCTGACCCCTGTGGCCGCCGGAACCCGTCGAACCTGTACGACACGGGAGACCACCCGCATCGCGGACTCGAGACCGTGACTGCGACCGATGACCGTCTCGATACCGTACAGGCTCGCTCCGCAGCGCACCAGGTCGTACCAGGTGTCGGGATGGTCGAGGGCGCCAGCAGAGTTCGCAAGGTGAAGGATCGCCGGCGAGAGACCGGTCGCACGTGCGACTGCGACGCCCTCGTCGAAGGCACGTTTCTGGTCGGCGGTCGATGACGGGTCGGGGTCGACCGCAAGGGCGAGGTGGGACCAGACGCCCGTCACCACCAATTCACGGGCCTCCTCGAAAGCGGCGGCGGCAGCGCATAAATCGTGCCACTGATTCGAAGGTGCGCCACCGCGAGACATTCCGGTGTCGAGTTCGAGGTGCACCTGGGCGACCACACCGGTCATTCGCGCGACGGCAGCGACAGCGTCGAGGGTTTCACGATTGGCGCAGGAGATGGTGACCTGCAGGTTCACGGCATCCGTGAGATTCGTCCAGGGATCGGCGAGCCAGCAGAGTACGGGCGCCGTGATGCCGGCTCGGCGGAGTGCCAGCGCCTCGTCCACGGTCGCCACGCCGAGCCACTCCGCACCGGCGTCGAGAGCGGTGTGCGCGACTTCGAGCCAGCCGTGCCCGAACGCGTCGGCTTTCACCACTGCCATCATCGCGGTGCGGGTGTGGTCCCTGATCCGATGGATGTTTCGGGCTATCGCCGCGAGATCGACGATCCTGGTCGCCAGTTCGGCGGTAATGGGAGTCGTCGCGGCAGGCACGAACCTCTCTGCCGGTGTCATGATCCCCAGAATACCGACCGAGGACTGTGCCATCACCGGGCCGCGCCGCGGTGCACAATGGTCAAGTGGCAGACAGCGGTATCGAGGAGTTCCAGGCCCAGCGACAGCGGCTATTCGGCATCGCCTATCGGATGCTCGGATCGGCTGTCGACGCCGAAGAAACAGTTCACCCTCTGGTTCATCGAGACCGATGGCGTGAGCATCACCGGTCTCCGTTTGACCCTCAACCCGCACAAATTGGCCTTCGCGAGAACACAACTGTCACGAATGGACGCCCTACCCGGTCGGGCTTGTAGAACGAAAGGAATCAGGACATGACAGTAGTGCTCGTCACCGGCGGAACCGGGCAGCTCGGCGTCCCGACGGTCGGCAGACTCAGGAGCACGGGACATGACGTGCGGGTCCTCAGCAGGGAGCGAGGCGAAGGCATCGCAACCGGTGACCTCGTCACCGGCGCGGGTGTCAATCATGCACTCGAAGGTGTGCAAACGGTTGTTCACCTGGCCAGCACCAACTCGGCGAAAGACATCGACGTCACTAGGGATCTCACCGAGGCATCGTCGCTGGCCGGGGTCGAGCATTTCGTCTTCATGTCGATCGTCGGCATCGACGACATCCCGCTCGCCTACTACAAGGTCAAGGCGGAGAGCGAGCGAATCGTTGTGGCATCCGGCGTTCCGCACAGCATCCTGCGCGCGACACAGTTCCATTCCTTCGTTGAGATGGTCTTTCGACTGCAGCGCTATCTTCCCGTGCTGTTCACGCCCGCTTTCTCCTTCCAGCCGATCGCTGTCGACGAGGTGGCGAGCCGGTTGGTCGAGTTGGTCACCGGAGGTCCTGCCGAGCGGGCGGGCGACATCGGCGGCCCGGAACAGCTCACGGCACGCCGACTCGGCGAGCAGTGGAAGGATGCCACGGCCTCTCGCCGCGCCCTGATCCCGCTGCGGCTGCCCGGCCGCACTTTCGCAGGCTTCGCGGCCGGCCACAATCTCGTGCCGGGCGTTCCCTACGGACACGGCACCTTCGCCCACTACCTTGCCTCGACGCAGGGGGATACGGAATAGCCGTCACGAGCCCTGTCATGGCACTAGACAGCGGCGAGCTCGCGGTTGCCCGATTCCTCGCGTACCGCCCTGTTCACCGCGGAGACGACAGCCTTCAGGGATGCCGTGGAGATGTCCGCATCGATACCGACGCCCCACAGTCGCTTGCCGTTCACATCGAGCTCCACATAGGCCGCGGCCACAGCATCGCCACCACCGCTGAGAGCGTGCTCGACGTAGTCGTAGAGCTTGACCTCGACACCCTGCTCGGCCAGCACATTGAGGAAGGCCGCGATGGGACCGTTGCCGGTCGCCTCCGCGATCACCTGTCTCTCGCCGATCCGCAGTTCTGTGTGCAGCGCGATACTGCCCGACATGTCACTGGAGGTACGAGTGCTCGCCAGTTCGAAGCGACCCCACTTGGCATCAGCCTCGGCAGCGGGAAGGTACTCGTCCTGGAAGATCGCCCAGATCTGGTCGCTGGTGACCTCGCCGCCCTCGGCATCCGTCCTAGCCTGCACGACACCGGAGAAGTCGATCTGCAGTTTGCGCGGCAGGTCGAGCGAGTGATCGTTCTTCAGCAGGTAGGCGACGCCACCCTTGCCAGACTGCGAATTGACCCTGATAACGGCCTCGTAACTGCGGCCGAGGTCCTTCGGGTCGACAGGCAGGTACGGCACGGCCCAGACGAGATCGTCGACCCCGACGCCCTTCGCTTCGGCATCGTGGGCCATCGCCTCGAAGCCTTTCTTGATCGCGTCCTGGTGGGACCCACTGAACGCCGTGTAGACGAGGTCACCGGCCCATGGACTGCGCTCAGGCACCGGTAGCTGGTTGCAATATTCCGCGGTGCGCTTGACCTCGTCAAGGTCGCTGA
This sequence comes from Glaciihabitans sp. UYNi722, assembly GCF_040549465.1. Lineage (NCBI taxonomy): Bacteria > Bacillati > Actinomycetota > Actinomycetes > Micrococcales > Microbacteriaceae > Glaciihabitans > Glaciihabitans sp. UYNi722. The sequence continues at coordinate 6,449 of NZ_JBEPTL010000014.1, forward strand.
AATCGATCTGCGGGTCGATGCCCTGGGTGAACAGGTTGATGCCCAGCGCCACGATGTCGACGTTGCCCGTACGCTCGCCGTTGCCGAACAGGCAGCCTTCGATGCGGTCGGCTCCCGCCAGGTAACCAAGCTCGGCCGCGGCAATCGCGGTACCGCGGTCGTTGTGTGGATGCAGCGACAGGATGATGTTCTCGCGATGGGCGAGGCGCCGCGACATCCACTCGATCGAGTCGGCGTAGACATTGGGGGTCGCGGACTCGACAGTGGCCGGCAGGTTGATGATGACCTTGCGCTCGGCCGTCGGCTCGAAGATCTCGATCACCTGGTTGCAGATGTCGAGCGCGAACTCCAGCTCGGTGCCGGTGTAGCTCTCCGGCGAGTATTCGTAGTAGACCTCGGTCTCGGGGATCGTCTTCTCGGCGGCGCGGCAGAGACGCGCGCCCTCGAGCGCGAGATCGATGATGCCCTGCTTGTTGGTGCGGAAAACCACGTCACGCTGCAGCACACTGGTGGAATTGTAGAGGTGCACGATCGCCTGCTTCGCGCCCCTGATCGATTCGTACGTACGGTTGATCAGCGCCTCGCGGGCCTGAGTGAGTACCTGGATGGTGACGTCATCCGGAATCAGGTTCTCTTCGATCAGGCTGCGTACGAAGTCGAAATCCGTCTGGCTTGCGCTCGGGAAGCCGACCTCGATCTCTTTGTAGCCCATGCGTACGAGCAGGTCGAACATGATGCGCTTGCGTTCAGGGCTCATCGGATCGATGAGGGCCTGGTTGCCATCACGGAGGTCGACGGCGCACCAGCGCGGCGCCTGGGTGATGCGCTTGGCCGGCCAGGTGCGGTCGGGCAGGTCGACCGTCAACGTTTCGTGGTAAGGGCGGTACTTGTGAATTGGCATTGCAGAAGCCGTTTGTGTGTTCTTCATCGTCCTAGTGCTTTCGTCTTGGGTTGAGGATTCAGACCAACGACGCTGCGTTTAATCAGCACAGGCCGCGACGAGTGAGGCCTGGGGTTAGGACTCGTCGCGGCAGCTAAGGAGAAGCAGACCGAACACTCTTTCAGGTTAGCACCGTCGTGAGCGCGGCACAGTCCCCTTCGGAAATTCAGGACTGTGAACGCGGCCGAGGCTCGGAGATCAGCAATTCGACACCTGAGCGAACCAAAGTCCTGAATTTCCGAAGGCAAAGGCAAAGGCGAAGGCGATCAACCGAGGCTGCGGACGAAACGGATGCTCTGCCGAAGCGATAGTGAGGGCACGTAGGCCCGAGCGAGCGCCAACCCGATCGCCGGCAACGCGAGCGCATCGGGGTAGGCCATCGCCAGATTGTGGAACTCCGGCTTGAACTTGCGCTTGAACTGGAACAGCGACTGGAATCCGTACACCGGCTCGAGGCGTGACGCGATATAGCCGAGGATGCGGACGGTGGCGCTCGATTGCACCGACTCCGCATCTGTCGTACTGCGTGCCAGTGGAGCGGCGGACAGGCTCATGGACTCGATCCCCTCATCGCGAAAACGCTCAGCTGAACGGGCGATGAGGAACTCCATGATGCCGTTCATCCCATCGGGCGTTCGCCGCATGAAGTCGAGGGTCCAGCCGATGACGACGCCATCGCGATAGGACGGGAGCCAGCTGGTGACACCGATGACGCGGTCGTTCTCATCGCAGGCAATCATCAGCCCGACAGCGGGATCCCTCAGTTCGTCGAGACCACCGAGGGTGAAACCCATCTCGGGCAGATCTTTTTCGGCCACCCACTGCTCGGAGATCTCGACGATCTGGGCGGCATGCGATGCTGAGAGTCGCTCGAAGCTCGTCCACTCCGCCCGCACACCGGCACGCTCCGCCCGGTTGATCGAGGTGCGCACATCCTGCCAGTGTTTGCCAGTGGTTTGCCAGTTGCCAGGGCGCACGACGGTTTCCTCCCCCACGCTCATCGAGGACCACCCCATCCGCTCGCACTCGCGCAGAAACGACTCGTGGATGCTGTAGAACACCGGAGTCCAGCCGTTGTCGTCGCAAAATCTGGCGAACTGCGGGATCGCCAGGCGCGCGGCATCCGAGCTCCCGATCGGCTCCGAGGTGGTGATCGCCACAGAGTTGACGACTCGGTAGGCGACGGCGGCGCGACCGTCCGGCGCGAACCAGTAGGAGTTGCCCGGCCAGGTGGCGAGCTGCCCCATCGATCCTCCGCCACCGGCCCTGAGCAGCGCACGGATGCTCGGAAGCTCGAGGGAATAGCTGCGGGACTCCGCGGCCGACGCCACCAGGAGTGCACCCACGACCACGACCAGCCAGAAGCACGGACCTATCCAGTAGTAGAGTGCCCGCGTCACCGGGTCCGTGGGAAGGAAAGACAGTCGTTCGATCCGCAGGAATCCGATCGGCACGAAACGCTCCGGTAGGTCGGCGAGCAGGTCGACGATGCCGACGCGGGGATGAAAGCCAGTGCTGAGCAGCATTCCCAATGTGAGATAGAGCGTCGACAAACCAACTAATACGACGATGATCGCACCGATGTAGAGACGTGTGGAACGAGCCGACGCCCTGACGCTGAAGTGGCTGCGATTGACGAACACGAGCGTGGCAATGGCGATCGGTACCAGCACGGAGGCTGCCAATGCAAGGCTGACCTCCCAGTAGTGGGGCGTACGGAACCTTACGACGAAAGATTCTCCGGAGAGAGGCAGGAAGCCATAGAAGTAGGCGGCTAGCGCGGCAAGGGCCAGGTTGATGACCATCGCGAGCCAGACACCGAACCGGCGTCCACGCACGAGCGCGAAGGCGGCCACCAGCAGTGTGAGCAGTGGCAGGACCGTCAGCAGTACCGGCCCGACGCCGCTGATCCGCTCGAGGGTGATGTCGTGCAGACACGCCCTGGTGATGCGCATCGCCTGGCACTGGTCGAGGGCTCCAGGACCGTTCGGATGGGCGTCAGACAGCAACAGTCCCAGTGGCGAGAGTGCGCCGAGACGCAAGCGGCTGAAAATGGTGATGGCTGGACCGATAGCGGTGATCACCACGATCGCTGAGAGCAGCACCCTCGTCTCGTGGTGCGAACTGCGCTGCCACCAGAGATTGCTCTCGCTCGGACGCAACACCACGCCGAGCCCGAATCCGGCGAACACCGCAAGGAAGCGGTAGAGATCGGATGGCTGGCCTGAGTAGAGCAGGAATACCAGCGCGACTGAAATAGTCACGACCCGGATACGGCGGCGCCACACCGTTCCTGCGAAGGCGCTCGCTGTCATGATGGTGCCCGCGATGGCCGTCATAGGGTCGAGGGTGACGAGCTCGCTGACCCGCCGCGCCCAGAGCTCTCCGACCAGTGCACCGATTTCCTGAATCACGACGCCGACTATGACGCCCAGCACGGAGGTGACCACGAAAGCGGCGGCGGCGCGGGCTGTGCCCATTAGCCGCTCCGCTACTCCGATGACCAGGATGATGGCCGCAATTACGAAAATGAGTTCGAGACCGCCGTCCGTCAGGAACATCGAAGTGATCGGCGTCCACCACTGATGCCCTTCGACGAGCTGCTGGTCACCGGTTCCCATGGCAAGGCGGAAATCGAGCGAGGGGCCTCGCAGACCGCGCCCGATCACCGCAATCGCCACGGTGATAGCGAGCACCACGATGGTGAATGGGTGCCCGCGGAGTAGGCGCCTGATCACGAAAGACCCCAGTGCGCACCAAGTATCAGGAGCGCCCGGTCGAAGGCGAAATGAACCGTGTGCCAGTCGTGAGCGGTCCCGGGAGAGGTGAGCAGGTCAACCTTCATCCCGGCTGCACCCGCGAAGTCCGCGACCGCCTTCACCTCCGCGCCGAAACGGACATCGAGCTGGCCGACGGCGAAGATAGCCAGCGTGTCGTCATAGGGCGAGTTGGCGCGGAGCACTTCCCTGGGAGTCGCGGCCAGATACCGGGATTTCGAGCCGCCGAAGCCGGCATCGATCGTATGCTGCCGGTCTCCATTGGCCGGTGCGATCTCACCCGCGATATCGAGTATCCCTCCATAGATATCCGGGAGGCCTGCACCGAATTGGATTGCGCAGGTTCCCCCCTGGGAAAATCCGCCGACCGCCCAATCGGTGCGACCGGCAAGCACGTTGAGGTGGCTGCGTATCCAGGTGGGAACATCGACCGTCATATAAGTCGCCGAGTTTCCAAGGTCGGAGTCGACGCACATCGGATTGCGATTGGGTGCGCCGAGTTGGTCGGGAACCACCACGATAGGGGCAAGCCCATGATGGGCCTTGGCATAAGCGTTGAGGCTGGCGCCGAAGCTTCCCGAAGTGAACGCCTGCTCCGGCCCGCCTGGTTGGCCGGACATCATCTCGAGCATCGGCAGTCGAGGAGGATGCCGCACCAACGCAGCTGGCGGCAGGTAGACCAGTGCGGAACGGGGATGGAAGCCGGATGTCGTCGCGGGAATGGTGACCAGCCCGATGCGTCCGGCCGTCGGAAGATTCGCGGGCGGCGCCCACCCCGCCAGCAGGGTGGTGGTAGCCGGCGAGGAATCCACGGCCGGAAGCTGGATGTCACCGTAGCTCCCGATGCCGAGTGCGGTCCTGAGATTCGGGAACTGCCCCAGGTCGACGTTGATGCCGACCCCCCCGACCAACGCGAACAGCAGGATGGCGGCCAGGATAGCCGCCAGTTTGCGACCACGCGACCAGACCAGCCGGGCGATGGCCACGGCGATGGCCGCGACAGCCGCGCTGAACCAGGCCCGGCTGCCCAGCGACAACGAGACTCCAAAGACATTGATCACGTCGCTCAGCAGCCAGCAGAGCGAGTACCCGACAACCGCTCCACCGACGGCGACAGCAGCGGCTATGGGAAGCCAGCGTCTCGAACGCCGACTGATCAGTAGCGCGAGGAGGGCGAGAACGCCCAGCGCCTCGATGCCGAAAAGAATGGGGCCATGGGTGAGGCTGAACGAGAGCAGTGCATCCAGCATCCGCGTTCCTCCTCATCTTGCTGCCGACGATCAAGTATGCAGGGAGGGAACAACCGAGGAACTGCGAAATCGGGATTCTGTGAGAGCCCTCAGGCAAGATCCCACGCAACTCTCGGAATCGCGCCGAAACCGCTCACGATGCCCGGTAGCCCGCGGGGGCAACGATCGGGCGCCTTGCCGAGGACTATTCCACGGCGAGGGCGGCCACCGGAGCGACCCGTGTCGCGCGTCGTGACGGAGCGACGGATGCCACGAGTGTGAGCACCGCGGCGGCGACGACGAGGATCCCCAACAGAGCCAGCGGCACCACCGGAAGCACGAATCCCGGACTCCCCTGGATCGACCCGAGCAGCGACTGGGCACCAGCCCAGCCGTAGAAGATCCCCAACACCAGACCGACGAGCACCGCGGCGACAGTGAGCTGGGCGCTCTCGGCCAGGATCATCGAACGCACCTGCCGCGCCGTGAACCCCAGGGCGCGGAGGAGCCCCAGTTCACGGGTGCGCTGCAGAATGCTCATCGACAGGTTGTTGACCATGCCCACGGCGGCGATCAGCGCGCTGAATCCCATGAGCACCGAGAACACGATCACGGTGACGGAGAGTGTCTGGTCGACGCCCTGGTAGACCTCGGGCTGCGATTCCTGGGCGACTCGGATCATCTGCTGGTAGCTCTCCACGGCGACCGCAAACATAGTGACGAGCGTGACTCCGATCACGAGTCCGATGGTGGTGCGCGAGCTGCGCTCCGGATACCGTACGGCATTCTCCGCGGCCAGGCGCGCAGTCGCGCTGGAGCCGAACATCCGTCCGGTCAGTCGCAGCGCGACAGGCATCACGAGGTGGGCACCGAGTACCAGGCCGGTGAACGACAGCAGTCCGCCCACGACGCCGACGAGTACACCGAGCGGGCTAACCAGGCCGACGAGCATGCCGAGTACGAGGAATCCGATGCCGACCGCGAAAAGGGCGATCGCGACAGCGTTGCGTCCACGACGACCGCCGGATTCTTCACGGCTCATCTCGATCGCGACGCCGGTGGCCTGCATCGGCGACACCTGTAGGACGCGACGCGAGCCGATCCATGAGGCGAGCCAGGTGGTGAGAACCACGGTGATGATCGGAAGGAACAGCACCGGCTGCAGATAGCTGTAGCCGAGCATCGGGATGAAGCCGCTGGACACGCTAATGACGACGAGGGCCATGGTCACCAGCGTTCCGACGATCGCGCCCAGTATCGCGCCGACCACACCGACCATGAAACCTTCGCGGGCGACAGAACGACGCTGGTCGGCGGCACTCGATCCGATGAGCCGCATGAGCGCGATCGTTCTCGTGCGGCCGGCGATGATGGTCGAGAAGGTATTGGACGTCACGATCGCGCCGACGTAGACGGCGATGACGATGAACACGATCGCGACGATGGAGAGCAACAGCCCGACGGTGGTGCTGCTGCCGGTGACGTTATCGGCCGAGATCACGGTAGCGAGAACGCTGGTGATCTCGAGCAGGCTGACGCCGAAGGCGGCGCTGAGGGTCGCGACGAGAACGCTGGGAACGTGGTCAGAGAGACTCCGTTTCATGCTGCCTTCTCCATGCTCAGCATGAAGCTGCTGATCTCCTCGGCCGAGGAGCGTCCACGTTCTTCGACCACGCGACCGTCGGCCAGAAACAGGATGCGTCCGGCATAGCTTGCGGCGATGGGGTCGTGGGTGACCATGGCGATGCTCTGGCCGTAATCGGTGCTTGACGCCGCAAGCAGCGACAACACCTCGCGGCTGGTGCGGGAGTCGAGGTTGCCCGTTGGCTCGTCGGCGAAGATCAGGTCGGGCCGAGTGGCGAGGGCACGGGCGATCGCCACGCGCTGCTGCTGTCCGCCGGAGAGTTCGTGCGGCCGGTGGCCGAGGCGGTCGCGGAGGCCAAGCGAGTCGATCAAACTCTCTATCCAGGCTGTCTCATCCGGGAGCGGACGGCGTCCGTCGATTTCGAACGGTAGGAGGATGTTGCCCTTCACGTCGAGCGTCGGCACGAGGTTGAAAGACTGGAAGACGAATCCGACGCGACGTCGGCGGAGCACTGTGAGTTCTGCGTCGCGCAGGTCGGTGATCTCAGTGTCACCGAGCCAGGCGCGGCCGCTCGTGGCTGTGTCCAGTCCTGCCATGATGTGCATCAGGGTCGACTTGCCCGAACCACTCGGACCCATGATGGCGGTGAACTCGCCCTGGCGAATGCCGATGGAAACATCGTCGAGTGCGGTGACCACATTGCTGGCCGATCCGTAGGATTTCGTAAGCTGCGATACGCGGGCAACCAGGCCCGCCTCTGAATGGTTGAATGACATGCTTCAACGCTAGGAATTCCTAGGCTGAGCTACATCCGACGCGAGTCGCGAGCCCGTACATCGAGCGGATGATCCGCGCTCTGTCTCGCTGCCTTCGGAAATTCAGGACTTTGGCGCACGATCGCACACGTCAACCAGGAATTCGCTACGCGCCATGACCGAAGTCCTGAATTTCCGAAAGATCGACGAGCGCAGGCTAGACGTTGAGCCCGTGCTCGAAGGCGAAGACGACGAGCTGCACCCTGTCGCGCAACCCAAGTTTCGACAGGATCCGGCTGATGTGGGTCTTCACCGTCGCCTCACTCAGAAACTCGCCCGAGGCGATCTCGGCATTGCTGAGACCGCGCGCGGCGAGTTGGAAGATGTCCCTTTCGCGCGCTGTGAGCTGCGCGAAGGCCTCAGGCTCAGTCGGTTGGGTGACTTTCGGGCTGAAATGCTCGAAGAGTTCGCGAGTGGCCGATGCCGCGATCACAGCGTTGCCCGCGTGCACCGTACGGATCGCCGCCAACAGGAACTCGGGATCCGCGTCCTTGAGCACGAAACCACTCGCTCCCCCGCGGATGGCTCTGGTGGCCGCCTCGTCGAGGTCGAAGGTCGTGAGCACCACGATGCGCGGCGGCGTGGCACCGCTCGCCCGCGTCGCCGCAAGAATCGCGGTGGTGGCCGCGATACCGTCCATCACCGGCATCCGGATGTCCATGAGAATCACGTCGGGGCGAGCTTCGGCGGCCATCGCGATGGCTTCCACCCCGTTGCCCGCCTCCCCGGCGACCTCGAGGTCGGGTTGGGAGTCCACCAGCATCCGAATTCCCATGCGGAACAACGACTGGTCATCGACGAGTCCGACGCGGATCATGCGGTTCCCCTTGCCGTGTTCGGAAAGCTGCCCGAGACCGCGAAACTGCTGTCGGACGCCTCGGCAGTGAAGGTGCCGCCGGCGAGTACGGCACGCTCCCGCATTCCGGCGAGGCCATGGCCACCCGGATTATCGACGGCGTCTTCACGGCGGGCACTCGTGATCGTGACCACGGAGGCTGAGGGCTGCCAATCGAAAGCCAGACGCACTTCCTGCGCTGTATCGCCGTGCCGGAGAGCGTTGGTGAGGGCCTCCTGCACAATCCGGTAGATCGCGAGTTGCTGTCCGGTCGGCAAAATCACGGGCGTGCCCCGCTCGGTGCGGATGATGGTGAGTCCGGCCGCCCGCATCTGGTCGACGAGCTTGTCGATGTCTTCGAGAACAGGTTGGGGGCTCTCGCCCTGGCTGTGCCGCAACTGGGACAGCAGAATACGCACGTCACCGAGAGCCTCCCGTGCCGTCGCAGAGATCGTGGTGAGAGCCGCATCGGCGGAACCAGGACTGGAAGCCTGCGCGTAGCGGGCCCCGTCGGCCTGCGCGATGACGACGGCGAGCGAGTGCGCGACCACGTCGTGCATGTCGCGCGCGATGCGGTTGCGCTCCTGCTCGATCGCGACGTCCCGCTCGGCCAGCGCCTGCGCCCGCCTGCTCTCACGAGCCCGCCGCAGCGTACGTGCCAGGAGGCCGAGGGTCCAGGACAGGCCGAAGACGGCGAGAAACCCGAACAGGGTGAGTACCAGTGAACGCAGGAGGTCGCCACCCGCGAGCACGAAGCTGCTGTCGGTCGAGGTAGCCCACGGTCCGTACTGCGCGATCACCGGCAGCGCGACGATATAGAAGGTCGCGATGACAGCGCCGAGCCCCGCAGAAGCCAGCCCGAGCCAACGGACGACCCTCCCGCCGTACGAACCTGTGCAAAACAGGATGCCGAAGACCGCGAAGTCGGCGAAGGCAGGCACCGTGCCGGCCGAGACCATCTGGATGATCGCCGCTACCCAGGCGATGATCAGCGACAGCCCGGGGCTGAGCCGACGAAACGCCAATGCGGCCGACATTATCGTGCACACAGCGAGATCGACCCAGTGAGCGCTGGAGGCCGAACTCGCGAGACCGATCAGGAAGAACAGTGCCGCGAACACGATATCGACGACCAGCTGGTACGGCTGGAGTGTGCGGAACATCCTTCCACCGTAGGGGCAGTCGGGGTCGCTCAGGCCGGATCAGGCAGGATCTCGGCCGTCTGGCGGGAGGAATCATCCCTGCGATGTATTGGCCGCCCACCCATCACCCATGTCGGAAATTCAGGACAACAGGGACGGATGGGAGGCTGTGGCAGCTGCTCACGGCAGCAGTCTGCCCATTGTCCTGAATTTCCGAAGGTCAGCGGAGGTCTCGACGATTGGGGGTCACCGACAAACGGGTTGGGCGCAAACCGCTTCCCGGCTAGAAGCCGAGGCGACCAAGCTGTTTGGGGTCGCGTTGCCAGTCCTTCGCGACCTTGACGCGGATCGAGAGGTAGACCTGCTTGCCGACGAGCGGCTCGATCTGGGCGCGAGCGCGAGCGCCGACATCCGTAAGTCTCGAACCCTGATGACCGATGATGATGCCCTTCTGGCTGTCGCGTTCGACGAAGAGGTTGGCGTAGATCTCGACGAGGTCTTTGTCGTCCCGCTCGATGATGTCGTCGATGGTAACGGCGATCGAATGGGGAAGCTCGTCTTCGACGCCTTCGAGCACCGCCTCCCGGATGAGCTCGCTGATCCTCGACTCGAGGCCCTCCTCGGTCACGGTGTCAGCCGGGTACAGGGCTTCGGAAACCGGTAGCAGGCGGATGAGTTCGGTCGCCAGCGTGTCCAGTTGGATGTGACTCGCCGCCGAGACCGGGATGATGGTCTCCCACTCGCGCAACTCCGAAACCGCCAGCAGCTGCGCAGCGACGACCGGGCGTGATGCAGCATCGATCTTCGTCACGATCGCTACCTTCTTCGCCCGTGGGAAGGAGTCGAGCCGCTCATTGATATAGCGGTCGCCCGGACCGATCTTCTCGTCGGCCGGCATGCAGAATCCGACGACGTCGACGTCTGCGAGGGTGTCGCTAACGATGCTGTTGAGACGCTCGCCCAGAAGCGTGCGCGGCCGGTGCATGCCGGGAGTGTCTACCAGGATCAGCTGCCCGTCCTGCCGGTGGGCGATACCGCGGATGGCACGCCTGGTCGTCTGCGGCTTGGATGAGGTGATCGCGACCTTCTCGCCTACCAGTGCATTTGTCAGCGTAGATTTGCCGACGTTGGGGCGCCCGACGAAAGAAACGAACCCCGCCCGGAATTCAGGCTCGGATTTCGACAAGCTCAATCACCGCTCTCATTGTTGTTGTTCGTTGTCGTTGTCCTGCGGAACGCCGCCTGTGCGTTGATGAGCGCCTGGTCGCGCTCGACGAGTACAGTGCTCAACCGCTTTCGGCGGCCTTCGGTGCGCTCCGCGGTGAGTATCAGACCAGAGTACGTGGCCACTGAGCCCGGCAGCGGCAGTCGGCCGAGCGCTTTGGTGAGCAGGCCACCCACAGAATCAACGTCGTCATCCTCGAGTTCGATGTCGAACAGTTCGCCGAGTTCGTCGACGGGCAGCCGTGCGCTCACCCGGTATTTGCCGTCGGTGAGATCTTCGATCTCGACAACTTCGTGGTCGTATTCGTCGGAGATATCGCCCACAAGTTCCTCGATCAGGTCTTCGAGAGTCACCAGCCCGGCAATTCCGCCGTACTCGTCCACCACCATGGCCAGATGGTTGGACTCGAGTTGCATCTGGCGGAGTGTGTCGTCCGCTTTCTTCGACTCCGGCACGAAGATCGCCGACCGTGCGAGGGAATCGACAGTAGTACCGTCGATGCCCTTCGGTCGCTCGTAAGTGAGGCGCGCGACATCCCGAAGATAGAGAATGCCAAGCACCTGGTCGACATCGGTGCCGATCACCGGCATGCGCGATACGCCCGTGCTGAGGAACAGGCCCATCGCCGCGCCCACCGTCTCGTCTCCGTCGATGGTCACCATGTCTGTGCGCGGGATCATCACCTCGCGAACCACGGTGTCGCTGAACTCAAAAATCGAATGGATGAGCTCTCGGTCTTCCTCCTCGAGCACCTCGAGTTCTGTAGCCTCATCGACCATGCTCAGCAGCTGCTCCTCTGATGAAAAAGTCGCCGTCCTGCCCGGTGTAACCCGGTTGCCGATGGCGACCAGTGCGGCGGCGATCGGTCCGAGGAATACCCGGATGGCGTGCACGGTCCAGGCTGTCCAGCGCACCACCCCGCGGGCGTGCACGCGCCCGACGCTGCGCGGACTCGATCCAACGAGCACGAAGGAGGCGAGCGTCATGATGAACGCCGAGCAGAGCAGCGCCCACCACCACCCTGTGAAGACTGAGGCGAAGGCGAGTGTGACGAGCACCGCGGCGGTGGTCTCGGCCACGACGCGCATGAAGTTGACAGCGTTGACGTGAGCTCCGACATCCGCGGCGATGGCATTGAGTGATCGTCGGGCGCGCGAACGAACGGCAATCTCGAGAAGGTCGGCGCGAGAGAGAACGCTGAGCGCGGCATCGGCTGCGGCCAGCAGGCCGCCGAAGACCACCAGCAGCGCGGCGACGGTGACGAAGATCGGAATCATGGTCGGGGCTGCGTTCTCGAGCTATTTCGTTCGCTCGGAGAGGGCGAAACCGACGAGGATGTCGCGCTGGACGCCGAACATCTCCTTCTCCTCTTCCGGCTCCGCGTGGTCGAAACCGAGCAGGTGCAGGATCCCGTGGGCGGTGAGCAGCAGCATCTCCTCGAGTGGGCTGTGCCCCGCAGTCTCCGCCTGCGACACCGCCACCTGTGGGCAGAGCACGATGTCTCCGAGCAGGCCGGCGGGGGTCAGCGCATCTTCCGCGCCTGGGCGAAGCTCATCCATCGGGAAGCTGAGCACGTCGGTCGGGCCTGGCTCGTCCATCCACTGCAGGTGAAGCTGCTCCATCGCGCCCTCATCGACCAGCAAGATCGCGAGCTCGGCATCCGGATGCACGTGGAGAAAGTCGAGCGCATAGGTGGCGAGTCGCTGCAGGGCCACCTCGTCGACAGGGATGACCGACTCGTTGTTGATCTCGATCGACACGTCTAGCGACCCCAACTTTTCGTCTGTCTGTCCTGAGGCTGCCTGCCGCGACGATCGGCGCGATTCGCGCCGTCCGGGACTTCGCGATCGCTGAGCCGATCGAAGCGCTCGGCCTGGCGCTCAGCGTCGTACTTCGTGTAGGCGTCGACGATCCGGCCGACGAGGTTGTGACGCACAACGTCCTCGCTGGTGAGGCGGGCGAAGTGGATCTCGTCGAGTTCGTTCAATACGCGGATGACCAACTGCAGTCCACTCGATCCGGCCGGCAGGTCGACCTGGGTGATGTCGCCGGTGACGACCATCTTCGAGCCGAAACCAAGCCGGGTGAGGAACATCTTCATTTGCTCAGGAGTCGTATTCTGCGCCTCGTCGAGCACGATGAAGGAGTCATTGAGCGTACGACCACGCATGTATGCGAGCGGCGCCACCTCGATCGTGCCGGCCGCGAGCAGCTTGGGTACGATCTCGGGATCCATCATCTCGTTGAGCGCGTCGTACAGCGGGCGAAGGTAGGGGTCGATCTTGTCGGTGAGCGTACCGGGCAGATAGCCGAGCCGCTCGCCGGCCTCCACCGCCGGGCGGGTCAGGACGATGCGATTGACCTCTTTGCGCTGCAAGGCCTGCACCGCCTTCGCCATTGCCAGGTAGGTCTTACCGGTACCTGCGGGGCCGATGCCGAACACGATGGTGTTCTCATCGATCGCGTCGACATAGCTCTTCTGCCCGAGGGTCTTCGGACGGATGCTTTTGCCGCGGCTGGTGAGGATCGCCTGACTCAACAGCTCGGCGGGACTCACCCGCGGGTCGTCGTGCAGGATCTTCGCGGACTCGGTCACATCTCTCTGGCCGAGTTCCTGGTCGGAGCGAACCATCGTCACCAATTCCTCTACCAGCCTCGCTGCCGCATTCACCTGGTCGGCGTCGCCGTCCAGGGTGATCTCGTTGCCGCGCACGAGAACCTCCACGCGCGGGTATTCCTTTTCGATGGTCATGAGCAGGCGGTCCTGCGGTCCGAGAAGACGGACCATGGCCACCCCGTCGACCCGGAACTCGATGTGGTCGGTGGCGCCGCCATCCGACCCGTGCCTGTCGCCGCGGTGCTGACCGTCGCTGCTGTGCTGACTGCTAGTGGCCAAGGGTGCCTTCCGAAAGCTGCCCACCGAGCAGGTGGGCATGAACATGGAACACGGTCTGGCCCGCCGAGGGGCCGGTGTTGAAAACGAGGCGGAATTCGCCGTCCGAATGCTCGTCGGCGAGCTGCTGCGCGGTCGCAACCAGCTCTGCGAGAAGTGCCGGATCGCCCGCGGCGAGTTCGGTCACGTTGCGATAGGCCTCCGTCTTCGGCACCACAAGCAGGTGCAGGGGCGCCTTCGGAGCGATGTCCCGAAAGGCGATGATGCGGTCATTCTCGAAGACCACATCCGCCGGAACCTCGCGCGCGACAATCCGCGTGAAGATCGATGGCTCGTCGTTGGCTGACATGGTTCTAGCTTAAGTGACGGCCGCCCGTGACGGCAGGCGGTTCGCTACCAGCGGCCGAGTTGTACGTTGAGCACGGCGATCGCAGCCGGGCCGGCACTCGAGGTACGCAGAATGGTGTCGCCGAGTTTCACGAGCGTCGCACCCGCCGCCTCGAGACGGCTGAGTTCTGCGGGGGCGATACCGCCCTCCGGGCCGACCACCAGGACAACGTCGCGTTCGTCAGGGTGCAGCGACGACAGGGCGACGGATGCGGCGGGCTCGAGTACGAGCATCCGCGTCTCCGTGGCCAGGGCGGCCAGCACGGTCGTCGAGGCGAGATCGCCGACCTCCGGGATCCAGGGCCGGATCGACTGCTTGCTCGCCTCCCGCACGATCGCTGCCCAGCGATCGTGGCCCTTGCGCACCTTCGCGCCCTCCCACTTGACGATGGATCGCTGCGCCGCCCACGGGATGACGCCGTCGACGCCCAGTTCCGCGGCCTGCTGGACGGCACTCTCGTCCCGGTCACCTTTGGCCAGTGCCTGCACCAGCCAGATCGCGGGGGCAGCGGGTGGTGTCTCTGCGACGGTTTCGACCTCGACGACGAATTCGGTCGGCTCCGCCGAGACAACGGCGCCGGTGATGACAAGTCCCGCTCCGTTGCCGACCGCGATAGCCTCGCCGACCGCGATACGACTGACGGTGACCGCGTGGCGCGCCTCCTCGCCGGTCACGGAGACCCTCATCCCGACCTCGGCCGAGAGGAGTTCCTCGTTCAGGTAGAAGTGCGCCATGGCCCCACTCTCTCAGATCGACGCCACACCTTCGGAAATTCAGGACTTTGGTATCGACGTCGCTCGCGCTGCCCCGTAACTACTGGAGCGTTGCGCAGCGCCCTGTACCGAAGTCCTGAGTTTCCGAAGGGTGATCGGCGATCGGTAGTACGGGCGGGTGTCAGATGTTGAGGAAGCGGTCGCGCAGTTTTTGGAAGAGGCCCTGCTGGAAGTGCGTGAGCAACGGGGTCGCGGCCTTGTGGGAGCCGGCGAACTGTTTGATCAGCTCCTGCTCCTTATGGCTCAGCTTGGTCGGTGTCGTCACCTGCACTCCGATCTTGAGGTCGCCACGGCCATTGCCACGCAGGCGGGTAATGCCACGGTCCTTGATGGTGATGACCTCTGCGCTCTGCATGCCGGGCCGGATCTCGACCGCGACCTCGCCATCCAGGGTCTTCAACGTCGTTCTCGTTCCGAGGATGGCATCTGTCATCTGCACTTCGAGGGTCGCCAACAGGTCATCGCCGTTGCGGCTGAACACGTCATGATGACGCACTTTGATCTCAAGGTAGAGGTCGCCGGAGGTTCCACCGGCTGGGCCGACCTCGCCCTGGTTGGGGAGCTGCAAGCGGAGGCCGGTGTCCACACCGGCCGGGATGTCGACCGGGATGCTGCGGCGGGCGCGCACGCGTCCCTGGCCCTGGCAGGTCGGGCACGGGTTGGGGATGACGGTGCCGTAACCGCGGCAGGTGCCGCAAGGGCTAGAGGTCATCACGTTACCGAGCAGGCTGCGCACGGCACGCTGGATCTGGCCGCTGCCGTGGCAGATGTCGCAGGTGACCGGCTGGGTTCCCGGCGCACAGCACGACCCGTTGCAGGTCTCGCAGAGGATGGCGGTATCGACCTCGACTTCGCGCTTGGTGCCGAAGATGATCTCGTCGAGGTCGACCTCGACGCGCACCAGGGCATCCTGACCTCGTTCGCGGCGCGAGCGTGGTCCGCGGCTCTGGCCGCCGCCGAAGAAGGTCTCGAAGATGTCACCGAATCCACCGAAGTTGCCGCCTCCGCCGCCGCCGAATCCGGCCTGGGGCCCGAGGTCGTACTGCTGGCGCTGCTGCGGATCGGAGAGCACGTCGTAGGCGTGTGTCACAAGCTTGAACTGCTCGGATGCCTCGGCCCCGGGGTTCACATCGGGATGCAGCTCCCGAGCAAGACGCCGGTACGCCTTCTTGATCTCATCGGTCGTCGCGCTACGGTCGACACCGAGTACTTCGTAATGGTCAGCCAATCCAATTCCTTTACATTTTAACAGCGCTCACTGTCGGCCACAGGCCGTAGACAGTGGCGAGATCAGTCTTCGCCGAGCAGGCGCGACAGGTATCGTGCGACGGCGCGAACCGCGGCGATGTTGTTCGAATAGTCCATGCGGGTCGGGCCGATGACGCCCAAACGGGAGACCTCGCTGCCAGACGCTGTGTAGCCGGTGGTGAGTACGGAGGTCTCCCCGAGTCCGAAGGTGGCATTCTCGCTGCCGATGCTCACCGAGAAGCCGTTCTGGTCTGGTTCCATTTCACCAAAGAGCCTCAGCAGGGTGACCTGCTCCTCGATCGCTTCGAGCACCGGGTAGATGCTGCCGGTGAAGTCTTCCTCGGTGCGCACCAGGTTGGCCGCGCCCGCCATCACGAGCTTGTCCTGCCGATTCGCCAGAACCTGGTCGATGAGGGAGGTCGCGATCTGCTTCACCGCCGACTCGTGCTGCGCCGTGAACTGGTCGGCGAAGGAGGCGAGTCGTTCGGCCGCCTCGGCGAGGGCGAGACCACCGATCGAAACGTTCAGTCTCGATCTGAGCTGGTCGAGGAACCCTTCGTCCAGCCCGGGAGCGACATCGATGAGTCGTTGCTCGATCCGGCCGGTATCGGTGATCAGTACCGTCATCATCCGAATCTCCGTGAGTCGCACGAGTTCGACGTGCCGGATGCGCGAGCGCGTCAGCGACGGATACTGCACGAGCGCCACCTGGTGCGTGAGCTGCGAAAGGAGACGAACCGTGCGTCCGAGGACCTCGTCGAGGTCGGCGGACTGACCGAGGAACGTCTCGATGGCTGTGCGCTGCGCGGAGGTCAGCGGGCGGAGATCGGCGAGCTGGTTGACGAAGACGCGGTAGCCCTTGTCGGTGGGGATGCGTCCGGATGACGTGTGCGGCGCCGCGATCAGCTCTTCTTCTTCCAGAAGAGCCATGTCGTTGCGAATAGTGGCTGCGGACACACCAAAGGAGTGACGGTCCACTATCGACTTCGAGCCGACGGGTTCGCGAGAGGCGACGTAATCCTGCACGATGACGCGGAGCACATCGAGCCCACGTTCAGAGACCATTGCCATCACCTCCGGTCTTGGCACTCGGCACTTCCGACTGCCAATTGTACCGTGACACGCGGGGACGAAGGCATTGCATGCGAAGGGAATAGGGCAGTACCGTATCCATGAGCTTGTCGACCGCCCGTAACGGGGGCAGCATGACTGCCAAAGCTCCCAAACCTCGGCAGGACCGAATCGCCCATCTGAAAGGCAACGCACATGACTGACCCAACACCGCAGGCCGCGGCTCCGCAGCCCGCTGCACCCCTTAGCGAAACCGACGACAAGCTCTGGGCCCAGCTGTCGCACTTCCTCAATATCATCCTGCTGATACCCGCCCTCATCATCTACTTGGTTTTCGGTCCGCGCGGGGCGCGCACCAGAGTCGAAAGCAAAGAGGCTTTGAACTGGACGATCAACGTCACCGGCGCCGCGATCATCCTCGGCATCCTGACCCTGATCCCCTTCCTCGGCATCCTGTTCTCTCTGCTGTACTTTGCCCTGATCGTCGTAAACATCATCTTCGCCATCCTCGGCGGCGTGAAGGTCAACGCGGGGGGCAGCTACCGCTACCCGGTCAACATCCGCTGGATCAAGTAGCTTCAGGCGCCAACGAACGAAGCCCGGGAACATGGTTCCCGGGCTTCTTGCTTTAATGGGTTCATGTCCGAAACCACGCCGCCGCCCGCAAATCCGTACCAGACTGTGCAGCCGCTCAGCCCGAGCGACGAAAAGCTGTGGGCCACGCTCATCCACATCGGCGGCATCTTCCTCTACTTCCTCCCGGCGCTGATCGGCTACGTGCTCCTCAAGGACCGCGGCCCGCTGGTAAGGGATCACACTCGGACCGCCCTCAACTTTCAGCTGACGGTACTCATCGGCTACCTCGTCGGAATCTTCACCAGCTGGTTGTTCGTCGGCTTCCTGATCGTGCTCGTCGTCGCCGTTCTCAACATCATCTTCAGCCTGATGGCCGCCATCGCAGCCAACCGTGGCGAAGAATACGTTTGCCCGATCGCCATCCGGTTCGTCAGCGCCTGAGCGCCACTATTCGTCGAGCAGTCGACGTACGACAGCGTCGGCGAGCAGTCGGCCTCGCAGAGTAAGTTCGATTCTTCCGCGGAGCGCAGCGGCTCCGTCGACCAGACCGTCAGCGATGAGCCCGGCAACGGCGGTGCGACCGGATGCCGTCAACTCGGCCACATCGAGCCCCTCACGGATTCGCGTGCGCAACAGCACGCGCTCCACGCGTCGCGTCTCATCATCGAGCGTCTCACGTCCTGCCGCCGGGGACTGGCCCGCCAGGATCCTGTCCGCGTAGGCCGCGGGGTGCTTGACGTTCCACCAGCGGACACCACCGACGTGACTGTGCGCCCCAGGCCCGACACCCCACCAGTCGTGCCCCTGCCAATAGGCGAGGTTGTGACGCGACTCGTGCTCCGGCGACTTCGACCAGTTGCTCACCTCATACCAGCTGTATCCCGCGGCCCCCAGCAGTTCATCCGCCAACTCGTACATGTCCGCCTGGAGGTCCTCATCCGGTTCGGCCACCTCGCCACGCCTGATCTGGCGTGCCAGCTTCGTCCCGTCTTCGACAATGAGCGAGTACGCCGAGAGATGATCGGGCTGCTGGGCCAGCGCCTGGTCGAGGGATGCGTGCCAGTCGTCGAGAGACTCACCAGGGGTGCCGTAGATGAGGTCAAGGCTCACCTGCAGGCCGGCGTCCCGCGCCCACTGCACGACGAGCGGAATTCGGTCGGGATCGTGGGTGCGTTCGAGTGTAGCGAGCACGTGTGGCACCGCGGACTGCATGCCGAACGAGACGCGCGTGAAACCCGCATCGGCGAGGGACAGGAGGTACGCGGCATCCACCGAGTCCGGATTCGCCTCTGTGGTCACCTCCGCGCCATCGGCGAGCCCCCAGGTACCGATGACGGCCGAGAGCATGGCAGCGAGATCGTTCACCGGCAACATGGTCGGGGTTCCCCCGCCGAAGAATACGGTCTCGACCTTCCGTGCGGGCAGGCCTGCCTCTGCAAGCACTTTCTGCGCCATCCCGATCTCGGCGACGGCCTGGCCCGCGTAGTCGGTGCGCTTCGCGCCACGCAGTTCGTCGGCGGTGTAGGTGTTGAAGTCGCAGTAGCCGCATCGAACCCGACAAAACGGCACGTGCACGTACACGCCGAAGTTGCGCAGGTCGGCCCCGTCAGCGACGGACGCGGGGAGCAAGCCGTCGAGTGGGGCCGGATCGGCGAGGGGAAGGGCGCTGGGCATGACCCCTCCATTCTCGCCGACTCCCTCATGCCCTAGTGCCACCGGCCGTCAACGGAAGAACTGGCCATGTGGAAATACTTGCTCCCCACGGAAATTCAGGACAACGGTCACGGCAACGACGCAGCAGCACCGCGTCTGCGGGGATCTGCCCCCAAGGTCGTGACCATTGTCCTGAGTTTCCGAAGGGTAGCGGAATCGTCGGATGCCGCACCCTGCCTGTGCCAGCATGGAACGGTGAATGACACCGAACCCGACCCACGCCTGTACGTGCTCTGGGATGTCGACGGCACTCTCCTGCGCAACGGGATCAACGCCGGCGGCCTCTACCAGGAGGCGATCGAGCTCGCCATCGGGCGGACGCTTGCACACCCGGTACCCCGCGTCCACGGCAAGACCGATGGCCAGATCATCTGGGAGGCCCTCGCCGCCAACGGCCTCTCCCCCCAACTGCACCCTGTCGTGTCAGGCCACCTCGACCAGCTCTCCCTCGACCGGCATCTTGGCGGCAGTCGACGTGAGATCGCTCCCGGCGTAGTGGAAGCGGTCAGGCGGTTTGGCGAACGGGGCTTCGTCAACGCACTACTCACCGGCAATTCGGCCAATCGCACGCGCTACAAGATGGAGGGCGCAGGGCTCGACACCGAGGCCTTCGACTGGAAGAACTCGTATTTCGGTGACGTCGCACCACTGCGGGCAGAGATCACCGTGCGCGCCGCGGCGGAACTCGCCGGTCACCGCCTGGTGATCATCGGCGACACCCCGGGCGACGGTATCGGTGCCGACTCCGCGGGAATCCCGTTCTTCGCCGTGGCGACCGGGCACTTCTCCGCTGACGAGCTTCGTGAAACGAACGCGCTACTGGTGGTCGACGACCTGGCCAGCGGCCTCCCTCAAGTGCTCGACGCCCTGGTCGGGCTAGGCAGTCTCGATCGGGCCTGACAGTGAGCGGAAGTAGCGCCTGTTGTAGAAGGCCTGCGACAGCCTGAGCACCGGATACACCAACCACCAGAATGCATTGGCTGGGCGCGAGAAGGCGCGGATTTCGAGCCAGACTGAGCCGTCATCCGTTTGTTCGACGATGAAGGCCTCCTCCCCGCTCTCCGGATGCCCGGCCAGCGTGCCGTAGGCGAACCCTTTGCGTCGCAGTTCGTCGACCACGTAGACAACTCGCGCCGGCGCGACGACACGGAACGGTCCGAACGGTATTTTCAGTTTCGCGGTGTCGCCCGGCACGACGAAGGCCGCACCATCCGGGCCGAATACTGTCTCATCGTTGCTGACGGCAATGGCTCCCGCGACCGGGTCGCCCCCTTCGTCGAAGGCGACCGGAACATAGGTCTGGTCGGTGACCGCCGCCGGCGCTTCAGCGACATCGATGCGGAATCCGCTGTTGCGCTGGATGCCCCAGGTGAGCACCTCTGTCCATGCATAGTCCCAGCGCGCGTCACCGTGGCCGATGCGCGTACGCCGCTCGAAAGGACGGTATCCGGGAGGTGGATGGATCGCCAGATCCGACGCCTGGGTAGCGCCGATCGCGGCGTAGCTCACCGGGCGCTGCCAGAGCGGAAGCCGTTTCGACATCTACTCGCCCCTGCTCATCGTTGCGTCCTTCCGCCTACGCTCGTCGATGGGCGGGGAAAAACGCATGAAGTCAGCATAAAGGTCATGCAGGGCGACGCTTGGCGAGGAGGATGACGACACCCCAGTTCGGGCAGGGAGGCATACCGGTATGGCAACTCCGGAGTCGCAAGCAACGGGCGGACCTATGTCTGCGGCGGAACAGGTGTGCGCTGTCCTTTCGGCTAACTGCTGCGCAAAAAACAACAGCGAAACGCCGAAAGGACAGCGCAAGCGGGCTAGGCAGGAACCGGAGCCGATCGAGCAACGCATGCGAACGGTGAGTAGGCGCCCTACTTCTTGTCTTTTTTGGCCTCGGTGTCGCCCGACAGCGCAGCGATGAACGCCTCCTGCGGGACCTCGACCCTGCCCACCATCTTCATGCGCTTCTTTCCCTCTTTCTGCTTCTCGAGGAGCTTGCGCTTACGGGTGATGTCACCGCCGTAGCACTTGGCCAGAACGTCTTTGCGCATCGCACTGATCGATTCGCGGGCGATGATGCGTGCGCCGATGGCGGCCTGGATCGGCACCTCGAACTGCTGGCGAGGGATGAGTTTCTTGAGACGCTCGGTCATCAGCACGCCGTAGGCGTAGGCCTTGTCCTTATGCACGATCGCGCTGAATGCGTCGACAGCTTCGCCCTGCAGGAGGATGTCGACCTTGACCAGGTCGGCATCCTGCTCCCCCGTCGGCTCGTAGTCGAGAGAGGCGTAACCCTTGGTGAGGCTTTTCAACTGGTCGAAGAAGTCGAAGACGATCTCGCCGAGCGGCATCGTGTAGTGAAGCTCCACGCGGTCGGTTCCGATGTACTCCATGCCGTTCATGGTGCCGCGGCGGCCCTGGCACAGTTCCATCACCGTGCCCACGTAGTCCTTCGGCGTCAGGATCGACGCCTTGACGATGGGCTCGCTCACCGAGGCGATCTTGCCACCGGGGAACTCGCTTGGGTTGGTCACCGTCGTGCGCTTCTTGTCATCCGTGGTCACCTCATAGATCACGGATGGCGCGGTGGCGATCAGGTCGAGCCCGAACTCGCGCTCGAGGCGCTCGGTGACGATCTCGAGGTGCAGGAGGCCAAGGAACCCGCAGCGGAAACCGAAACCGAGGGCGACGGAAGTCTCCGGTTCGTAAACCAGGGCGGCGTCGCTGAGCTTGAGTTTGTCGAGGGCTTCACGCAGAGCCGGGTAGTCGGAACCGTCGAGCGGATAAAGTCCGGAGAACACCATGGGCTTCGGCTCCGAATACCCCTTAAGCGGCACCGTCGCGGGTTTCGCATGGTTCGTGACGGTGTCGCCCACTTTGCTGAGCCGAACATCTTTCACACCAGTGATGAGATAGCCCACCTCGCCGACACCGAGACCCTTCGTCGGGGTGGGTTCGGGAGCACTCACGCCGATTTCCAGAAGCTCGTGAGTGCTCCTGGTGCTCATCATCATGACTTTTTCGCGCGGGCCCATAGAACCGTCGATCATGCGTACGTAGGTGATGACACCGCGGTAGGCGTCGTAGACCGAGTCGAAGATCATGGCGCGCGCAGGTGCTGAAGCATCACCGGTCGGCGCGGGAATGAGTTTGACCACCTGGTCGAGCAGGTCTTCGACGCCCATCCCGGTCTTACCGGAGACCCGCAGCACATCCTCCGGCTTTCCGCCGATGAGGTCGGCGAGTTCCTTGGCGTACTTGTCGGGGTCCGCGGCCGGCAGGTCGATCTTGTTCAGCACCGGGATGACGGTGAGGTCATTGTCGAGGGCAAGATACAGGTTCGCGAGCGTCTGGGCTTCGATACCCTGGGCGGCATCCACCAGCAGGATGGCGCCCTCGCAGGCCGCGAGACTGCGCGAGACCTCGTAGGTGAAGTCGACGTGACCGGGTGTGTCAATCATGTTGAGGGCGTAGGTGCCAGTGGTCGAGCCTGTCGAGACCGCCCACGGCATCCGCACGGCCTGGCTCTTGATGGTGATGCCACGCTCGCGTTCGATATCCATACGGTCGAGGTACTGGGCGCGCATGTTGCGATCGCTGACGACCCCGGTGATACCGAGCATGCGATCGGCGAGGGTCGATTTGCCATGGTCGATGTGGGCGATGATGCAGAAGTTGCGGATGAAGGCGGGGTCGGTCGATGCCGGCTCGAGGGCCTTCAGTGCTTGGGGGCTCACGCGTTCCTCTGACAGTTCATATAAAACGGGGATCGGACAATTCTCCCATGCCCTGGAGCCGCGACTCTCCGCGTGGGGAATACCATCGCCGGGCAATCTAATGGTTAAGGAAAGAATGGGGCGCGGCTATCGCCGCGCCCCATTCTTTTCGGTTTAGAAGCCTCTCTTTTCGGTTTAGAAGCCTCCGAAACCTGCGAACAGGCCGACGGGAATCAGGAACGCAAGGCCGAGGGCCACAGCGAGCAGCGGCAGTACGAGCATCACGCCGCCGAGCACGATTCCCCAGATGCTGAACGTGCGACTGGCCGGCTCGCGCTTCAGACCGAGGATGCCGAGCACGATGGCCGCGATCGGAACGATGAAGGTGGACCCGGCCACGATTGAGGCGGCGCCGAACACCAGGCTCAGGATGCCCAGGATCCTGGTTTCGACTGCACCGGCCACAGGCTGCTCGGTGGTGACCGGGGGCTGCTCGATAACGGGCTGTGCGGTAGACATTTTTTTCTCTCCTTGGAATTGGATTGGTACTCCAAGGTTAGAAATCCATGGTGCGGGTCACCATGGGGGTAACCCCCGAATCCACCGGAGATACACCCACGACAACGGATGACGCCGCCGATTGCCCGATCCGCTCGGTAGCTGGTAATGTTGCCTGTTGGCTTGCGTGCCGCCCCATCGGGGCCTGGCACGATTCGCGGCCGTGAGTCGGATGTAGAAGATTCTCTTCCTCGGCTGCCCAGGGATATTCGTAACTAACAAGAAAGTAACAACGTGGCAAACATTAAGTCGCAGATCAAGCGCATCGGTACCAACAAGAAGTCGCTGGAGCGCAATAAGGCGGTCAAAAGCGAGGTCAAGACTGCCGTGCGCGCAACCCGCGCCGCAATCGCCACCGGCGATGCCGCCAAGGCTACCGTCGCCCTCAAATTCGCGGCGAAGAAGCTCGACAAGGCAGCCAGCAAGGGCGTCATCCACAAGAACCAGGCAGCCAACAAGAAGTCGGCCATCGCCAAGCAGGTTGCTGCTCTCTAAGCAGAATTTTTCGAAGAACCCCGTCTCCCTGGAGGCGGGGTTCTTTGTGTTAACGCGTGTCTCAGGCCTCGCCTCGGGCGCTGATCACGCTGATCACGCCGATCATGCGCTCGAGTGCGAAGACGGGATCACGCCCTGCGCCCTTGATCGCGGCATCGGTCTCGGCAAGGAGTTCGATACAGCGACCGAGACCCGCATCGTTCCAGCCCTGGAGGTCGCGCCGCGCACGGTCGACCTGCCATGGCGCGAGGCCGAACTGCTGAGCGAGTTGGCCGGATCCGCCGTGCGCTCCGGAGATCTTGGCCATGGTGCGCAGCTTGCTTGCGAAGGCCGCCACGATCGGAACCGGATCGGCGCCGGACATGATGGCGTGCCTCAACAGGATGAGCGACTCACCGTGCCTACCGGCGATCGCGATATCAGCGACACGGAACGCATTCGTCTCGACGCGGCCGGAGTAGTACTTCTCGACGGTCGCCTCGGTAATCTCTTCGCTGGCGTCGGCGAGCAGCTGCTGACAGGCCGCAGCCAGTTCTGCGAGGTCGTCGGAGAAGGCAGAGGCGAGGGCGCGTAGGGCGCCGCTGGTAATCCTGCGACCGGCCAGCGAGAACTCCGCAGCCGCGAAGTCGAGTTTCTCCGCCTCTTTCTTCAGTTCCGCGCAGACGATCTCGATGCCACCGCCGAGACCACTGCGGATGGCATCGAGCAGCTTCTTACCGCGGACTCCCCCGGCGTGCCTCAGCACCAGGTAGGTGTCGTCGGCCGGCGCCTGGAGGTAGGCGAGGGTCTCGATGATGAAGGCGTCCGTGCACTTCTCGACACCGGTGACGCGGATCATCCGCGGCTCACCGAACAGGGAAGGACTCGCCAGGGTGATGAGCTCGCCTGGCCCGTAGCCGTCAGCCTCGAGGTCGCTGATCTCGATGCTCGGATCTTCGGTCTTCAGGATGTCGCGCAGCATCCGGATGGCACGCTCGGCCAGAAAGTCTTCCGTGCCCGACACCAGTACTACACGGGCGGGACGCACCTTCGACCAGCCGAGCTGCGGGATCGCCGGTGCGGCTTTCGACGCAGGCTTGCCTGCCACGGGGCTCCTTCGGTCGCTCGGTCGGGATCTCGCCCAGTTTATTCGCTACCACCGTCCGGCGAGACCGCGCGTTCGCTCCAGAGGCCGATCTGACCATCCGGCCGGGGCGAAACCAGGAGCAACCCCTGCAGGTCGGTGCGCGCCGTTCTCGTGCCGACTCCGGCCAGGATGCCCAGCAGCTTGTCGGTGGGATGCCCGTAGGTGTTGTCGATTCCGACGCTGATCAGACCGACGGATCCCGTCAGCTTCGCGTACAGCCGATCGTTCTGGTCCGCTGACCCGTGGTGCGCCACCTTCACCACATCGACATGACCGATGCGGTTGGCGGCCATCATGAGCGCCTGCGGCTGGTCGCCGAGGTCGCCGAGGAAGATCGCGCTCAGGCATCCGGAAGCACAGGCTCCGATACCTGAGAAACGCACCGTCACGCTCGCGTCATTTCCCGGCTCGACCGACCCGAGCTTCGCGCGCGGCCAGAGCACCTCCCAGCGCAACTCCCCCAGTTGACCGGTCAGACCCTTGCTCACCTGCTCGACTGTGGCTCCGGAGTCAGTGAGACGCTTCGACAGCCTCTCGTCGCCGGTGTCCGACGGCGGCCCGATCATGGCATGGTCCACGCGGCCGAACACCGCAGCGGTTCCACCCACATGGTCCAGGTCGTAGTGGCTCAGAATGAGCAGGTCGATGCGATCGATACCGAGAGTGTCGAGGCATTCGGTGAGCAACGCGGGGTCGGGACCGGTGTCGACCAGCGCGACCTTGCCGAGACTCTTCACCAGTACAGCGTCGCCCTGGCCGATGTCGCAGGCGGCAATCTGCCAGTTCGCGGGCCTGGACAGCTGGCCGCGGAGTTTCTCCCCGCCGGCGATCCCGAGATAGCCGACGACCATCACCGCGAGCAGAGCCGTGGCGATCATCCGCGACCTGTTTCGTCGGAAGGCCACCACAAGTGCGAGAGCGCTGACCGCAACCACCAGCAGCATGCCGAGCAGACCTCCTGGCCAGGGAATATTGCTTCCCTGCAGTCCAGCGAAGAAGCCGGCGACGGCGGCAATCCATGACGATGGCAGCCAGGCGACCTGCGCGATCAACTGGCCAACCGGAGGCGCGACGGGAACCAGGATGCACGCCACCAGGCCGAGAACCGTCGCGACCGGGGCGGCTGGTTCAGCGAGCACATTCGCGAAGACACCGTAGGTCGGGATGGTCGGATTGAGCAGGATGAGCACTGGCTGGCAGGCGATCTGCGCTGCGATCGGGATCGCGAGAAGCGCCGACAGGGCCGGTGGCAGCCAGCGGCTGAGCACGGTGGCCAGCGGACCGGCGAGCACCAGAAGCCCGGCCGTGGCGAGCACTGACAGCACGAAACCGTAGCTGCGGGCGAGCCATGGGTCGATCGTGAGCAGGACGATCACCGCCAGCGCGAGGATTGGCACTCCCCTCACCGGTCTACCGCTCGCCGTCGCGGCCAGCACCAGCGTCGCCATCACAGCGGCCCGCAGCACGCTCGGCTCCGGCGTGACCAGAACGACGAAGCCGAGCAGAACGGTGACGGATGCACCGATCCGCAACCCGCGCGGCAGTCCGAGTGCCCCACCGGCCACCATGATCAGCGCGATCACCACGGCGCAGTTGGCTCCGGAGACCGCTGTTAAGTGGCTGAGCGACGTCGCCTTCATCGCTGCGTCCAACTGGGCGTCGACAGCGCTGGTATCGCCGATTGCGAGGCCGGGAAGCAGACGCCCGCCGTCCCCCGGCAGCGCGGATGCAGCATCCCTGAAACCCGCGCGCAAACTGTTCGCCCAGTTTAGGTACCAGGGTGGATCGGCCGTCCGCGTCATCGCGCCGGAGCTAAAGAAGAGGAAACCGACGTCGTCGTCGGGATCGGTGACAGCGAGGGTGCCGCCGAGACGCATCGTGGTTCCAATACCGATCTCCCTCTCGGTCGATGCTCCGAAGACTGTGACGGGGATGTCTGTCGACATCGTGCGGTCGCCAATCGATACGGTGCCGAGGCGCACGGCGAACTGTCGTCCGTTCGGATGCACGGTCTCGGTCGTCATCGCGGAGACTGTCGCGTGACGGCCGGCGGATGCCGCTTCCACCAGCAGTTCCGGCTGTCGCTGCGGGGCGCGCACGGCCGCGACAGTCACCAACAGCGCTGAGGCGGCGAGGCACAGAGCGAGGCCGAGGATGATGCCGCGCCGACGCCCAAGCACGGTCAGGAAGGCAGCGCAGCTCGCCGCGATCGCCAGGGCCCACGCCGCGATCGCGACACCGAACTGCGCCTGCGGAAAACCGAGGACGACGGCAACCGTAGCCCAGGCGACACCGACAGGCAGCGCGAGGCGCAGATCGACGTTCATATTGTGACGAGATCTTTCAGCTGTTCGAAAGTCTTGTCGCCGACGCCGCTCACACTCATCAGGTCTTCCACCGCGGTGAACCTGCCGTTGCTCGTGCGCCAGTCGATGATGCGTTTGGCCATCGCCGGACCCACGCGCGGAAGAGTCTCAAGGGTCGCTTCATCTGCCGTATTAATGTTGACTTTGTCCCCGACGCTTCCCGCGGCCGAACCTGCGGCTCCGGTACCCGGAGCGCCAGCGCCTGGAGCGGGTGCCTCACCGACATTCGGAACATAGATCTGTTCCCCGTCCACGACCACTCGTGCCAGGTTGAGCTGTGCCTGGTCAGCGGTTGCGCTGAACCCCCCGGCCGCGGCGATCGCGTCGACGGCACGGTCGCCGTCGCTCAGCACATACAGCCCAGGGCGCTCCACCGCGCCGAGAATATGCACAAAGACGGCGCCTCCGGAGGAACCGGAGGGAGCGGAGGAACCGGAGGGAGCGACGCTGGGCGTCGGCGACGTCACCGTCTCACTCGAACCGTGCGAGCCGAGCGCGCTGACCAGCACGGCGACCCCCAGCCCGACAAGCACGAGTACGACGGCGGCGCCGAGGCCGACCCTCAGCTTCGTTCGGTGAGGCGCAACGATCTGGTCGGGCGCATCCATGCCGGAAGACTAGGCAGCCGCGCAACTCGCGCGGCGCGAAAACCGTCGGGATGGGGACAGCCGCCGATCGACCGTCCCCGCCGAGGAGAGGAGGTTATGGCCTGGTGGCGATGTTGACGATGCGTGGCGCCCGAACGATCACGTTGACGATCGTGCGACCGCCCACGGCCTTCGTGACCGCCGCGGATGCCATGGCCAGCTTCTCGAGCTCGGCCGGCTCGATCTTGGGGTTGACCTCGATGCGGTCACGCACCTTGCCATCCACCTGGATCACGGCCGTTACAGCGCTCTCGACCAGCAGTGTCGGGTCGGCCTTACGCCATCCGTACTGTGCGATCGTGGCGGGGTAGCCCAAGATCTCCCACATCTCTTCGGCCGTGTACGGAGCAAATAGCGACAGTCCGAGTGCCACCGTCTCGGTCGCTTCGCGAACGGCAGCATCTCCGCCGCCTGCTCCGGAATCGATGACCTTGCGCGTGACATTCACCAGCTCCATCAGGCGCGCCACGACGACGTTGAATTTGAAGGCTTCGATGAGTCCCGGCGCCTCGGCGAGAAAGCGGTGGGTGACCCGGCGCAGGTTGTTGTCGCCGGTCTTCCACTCGATCTCGGGGGCACTCGTGACATCCTGAGCGAGCCTCCAGGCCCGCGCGAGGAACTTCGCCGAACCGGCGGCCGAGACATCCTCCCAGTTGATGTCGTCTTCTGGTGGCCCAGCGAAAGCCATGGTCAGGCGGATCGCGTCGACGCCGTGGGCATTGAGCTCCTCACCGAGGTCGACACCACCCTTGCTCTTCGACATCTTCGATCCGCCGGAGAGCACCATGCCCTGGTTGAGCAGCGCGCTGAACGGTTCGGTGAAACTCACATAGCCGAGGTCGAAGAGCACTTTGGTGATGAAGCGCGCGTAGAGCAGGTGCAGGATGGCGTGCTCGACGCCCCCAACGTACTGGTCGACCGGCGCCCACTTGTCCGCTTCCTTCGGATCGAAGGCTCGACTCTCGTCCTTCGGATCCATGAAACGCAGGAAGTACCATGAACTATCTACGAAGGTGTCCATGGTGTCCGGGTCACGACGCGCCCTACTGCCATCGGGAAGGGTCACATTCACCCAGTCCTCGGCGGCACCGAGCGGTGACTGCCCGCGAGGCTGCAGGTCGAGGCCGTCGGTGGGCGGCAGCAGCACCGGCAGCTGGTCCTCCGGCACCGGAATGAGCTCGCCGTTCTCACCATGCAGGATCGGGATCGGCGTGCCCCAGTAGCGCTGGCGGGAGATCAGCCAGTCGCGCAGGCGGTAGTTGCGTGCCGAGCGACCGTTGCCCGCGGCATTCAGTTGCTCGATGATGCGCTTGATGGCGTTGGACTTGCTCAAACCGTTGAGCGAGCCGGAGTTGATCAGTCGTCCCTCGCCGGTGAGCGGGACGCCGGTGTGGGCCGGATCCAGCGGCGGCAGGTCGTCAGGAAGCTCGGCCTCGCCGGTCTCCGGATTGATCGGCAGCACAGGGATCGCGCCGGTAACGGGCGCATTGGTGTCCACGACGACCCGCACCGGCAGGTCGAACTTGCGGGCGAAGTCGAGGTCGCGCTGGTCGTGAGCGGGTACCGACATGACGGCCCCGTGGCCATAGTCGGCGAGCACATAGTCGGCGGCCCAGATGGGGAGGCGCTCCCCGTTGACCGGGTTTACCGCGTAGCGGCCGAGGAACACGCCGGTCTTCTCGCGACCGGCATCCTGTCGTTCGATCTCCGAGGTCTTCTGCACCTGGGTGAGATAGCCGCCGAAAGCAGCCTTGACGTCGTCGGTGGAGTCCGCGACCAACTCGGCGGCCAGGTCGGAATCGGGTGCGACCACCATGAAGGTCACACCATAGAGCGTGTCAGGGCGCGTGGTGAAGACAGTGACCTTCTCTGCCCTTCCCTCGATCTCGAAGTCGACATCCGCTCCGATGGAGCGACCGATCCAGTTGCGCTGCATCGCGAGTACCTTGGGCGGCCACGAACCCTCGAGCTGGTTGAGGTCGTCGAGCAGCCGGTCCGCGTAATCGGTGATCCTGAAATACCACTGCGTCAGCTTCTTCTTGACGACCACGGCGCCTGAACGATCGGATGTACCGTCGGCCAGCACCTGTTCGTTGGCCAGCACCGTCTGGTCTACCGGGTCCCAGTTGACCCAGCTGTCCTTGCGGTAGGCGAGACCCTTCTGATACAGCTTCAGGAACAGCCACTGGTTCCACTTGTAGTACTCGGGGTCGCTGGTGTGCAGTTCGCGCTCCCAGTCGACGGACGTGGCGTAACGCCGCATCGACACCTTCTGCTGCTCGATATTGGCATAGGTCCACTCGCGAGGGTCGATCCCGCGTTTGATGGCGGCGTTCTCGGCAGGAAGCCCGAAGGAGTCCCAGCCGATCGGGTGGAGCACGTTGAAACCCTGCTGGCGCCAATAGCGCGCGACCACGTCGCCGAGGGCAAAGGCCTCTGCGTGGCCCATGTGCAGGTCACCGGAAGGGTAGGAGAACATGTCGAGGATGTACTTGCGCGGTCGCTTGTCGTCCGGGATGTTGGTGCGGAACGGACGCAACTCGTCCCAGCGGGCGAGCCACTTCTCCTGCAACTTCGCGACGTCGTACTGTGGGCCGTCCTCGGCCTCGCTGCGGTGGTCGTGTTCCACGAAGATCTCAATTCATAAGCGGGTGTGGACCGGATGAACACACGGCCGACTACCAAGGTTACCGAACCCGGCACCGGTCTTAACGCGCTCCGTCCGCAGTTAGTCCCGCTGACTGCTCAATCTTCAGGATGCACCGAGAACGGCAAGCAGCGCCGCCACCTTGAGATGCACCTCATCGAGTTCCTCCTCCGGTACCGAGAGCGCGGTGATGCCTCCCCCGGTGCCGATCGTCGCACCCTCGCCGTCGAGCACGATGCTGCGGATGACCATGGCGAGGTCGATACGCCCGTCCAGCCCGAAATACCCGAACGCTCCCGCGTAGACGCCACGAGCGCGATGCTCCAGCCTGTCGAGGATCGCAACCGCGCCGTACTTCGGCGCACCGGTCATCGATCCGGCGGGAAAGCAGGCGGCGACCGCGTCGATGCCGGTCAGGCCGGGTGCCAGGATGCCACGCACCGTGCTGACCAGTTGGTGCACCTGTGCATAGCTCTCCACAGCCAGAAGGCGGGTAACACTGACCGACCCCACCTCGCTGACCCGACCGATGTCGTTGCGCATGAGGTCCACGATCATCAGGTTCTCGGCGCGCTCCTTGTCGCTCGACTCGAGCTCGCGGGCGAGCGCTGCGTCTTCGTCAGGATCACTCCCCCGTCGGCGGGTTCCCTTGATCGGTCGGGACTCCACCACACGGTCGGGTGACACCGCGAGGAACAACTCGGGCGACGAACTCAGCATGGCGAGTCCGTCGACAACGAACAGCGAACCGTGATGGGTCGGGCTCGCGGCGCGCAGCCTGAGGTAGGCGGCGAAGGGATCGGGACGGACATCCACCCGCACCTCAGTTGTGAGACAGATCTGGTAGGCGTCGCCGTCGACGATCGCTTCCTGGCATTCGCGGATCATCGCGAGATAGTCGTCGTCGCCATAGGCCCAGGAGACGTTCGGGATCACGGTCGGGGTCTCGCCAACCGGATCGTGGTCCGCAGCCGAGGACAGCGCCGATATCGTGGAATCTCGCCAGCCGGAGAGTTCTTCGCTCCACGAGTCGCCGAGGGCAATGAGTCGCATCGAACGGTTGGCGTGATCGAACACGATCCCGCGGTCGACGAACAGCAAAGCGGCATCCGGATACCGCGAGCCGATGCGCGGGGACGTATCCATGGTCTGCGCCCTCAACTCGTAGCCGAGCCAACCCACCCAGCCGAGACGAAAGCCCTCGCCCGGCTCCGCAGACGCCGGCTCGAGTTCCTCTTTCAGAAACTGCAGAATCTCGCCGTCGCTGGTTCGACCATCGACGGTCACCGTTCGGTCGGCAACGGACGATGTGGCCAGCCGCGAACCGCGCCCGAGAAAACTCATGCCGCTTTCAGCATGCATTCCAGAGTCCAGCCACACGGCATGAGGATGCGATGCGTAGAGCCCACCGAAGACGCGCGCCGGATCGATCCAGCCCGCGAGCGGCGATTCGAGGACCCGGCTGCGCATAACCTAACTCTATGAGTGTGACCACGATCTGCCGCTGGCATGACGGCGAGCTCGACCCGCTGGAGTACTGCGATATGTCCGACGTCGTCATCGCAGCGGCCGACTCCTGGTTCGTGACCGACGGAACAGTTCTCGCCCTCGACCTGCACCGCTCCCGGTTCTGGGGAGCGATCGATGACCGGCGATTCGACGACCTCGATGCCGAAGCATTCTGGAACGCAGCGATCGCTGCAATCCCCCGCAGCGGAGACTGGTTTCCCCGCGTCGAACTGCAACTGCGACAGGGCGCTCCCCTGCTCGTGTTCCGGCTGCGCAGCGCTCCATGGCGAAGCAGGTCCGTCCGGCTCGCGAGCCATCGGGGTGATGATCCGCGCACCTCGCCGCTGGTCAAAGGTCCTGACACCGATGCGCTCCTGCGCGTGCGAACCGAGGCGCAGGCGCTCGGCGCGGATGAGGCGGTCATCCTGTCCCCCGACGGCTACGTCGTCGAGGGAGCCTACAGTTCGCTGCTCTGGTGGCGAGGCGCGATTCTCTGCGCCCCCTCCCTCGATCTCGCCCGGCTAGACAGCGTAACCGCTCGTTCTGTGATCGCACTGGCCACCGCTCTCGGCGTCGAGGTCTACTACGAGTCGGTGACTCCCGCCGAGTTGGATGGCGTGGAGCTCTGGGCGCTCAGTGCACTGCACGGCATCCGTATTGTCACGGCCTGGGTCGACGGTCCATCGACCGCCGAGGAGCCCGGTCGTCTCGCCAGCTGGCGCACGAGGCTCGACCGATTGCGCAAACCTCTTCCCTAAGGCGCGCTCGGTATGCTCGACGCGTGAACGACATGCTCAACTGGATCCTCGACACTGTTCGCAGTGTCGACCCAGGGCTGCGCGTGCTCCTGGCCGGCCTCGGCATGCTGTTCGAGACATCCATCCTGGTCGGAATCATCGTGCCGGGCGACACGATCGTCATCGTGGCGTCGACGGCCATCACCAGCGTTCAGGAGTACCTCGCACTACTCGCCGCGGTGATCATCGGCGCACTCATCGGAGAGAGCCTCGGCTTCGCCCTCGGGCGTTTCTTCGGCCCGCGAATCCGTGCGAGTCGGCTCGGTCGAAAACTGGGCGAGCACAACTGGATGCGCGCGGAACGCTACCTCGAGCGTCGTGGCGGGATCGCCGTCTTCATCTCACGATTCCTGCCGGTACTCCACGCGCTCATCCCACTCACCGTCGGCATGAGCACGATGCGCTACCGCAGGTTTCTGGCCTGGACGGTGCCGGCCTGTGTCATCTGGGCTGCATCCTACGTCTCAGTGGGTTGGCTGGCCGCCGGGTCCTACCGACAGCTGTCGTCGCAGCTGCACTACGCCGGATACATCTTCGTGGCGATAATCGCGGTCTTCCTCATCGTGGCGTTGCTGGTGAAGAAACTTATCGAACGCAGCGAGGCACGTCACATGGAACCTCCGGATGCCGAGGAGAAGGGTGAGCCCCGACGGCCATAGCCGCCGGGCCTCACCCACCGTCCCTACTTGATCAGCTTCTTCTTGACCAGCCAGTCTTTGGCAGCCGTGGCCGCCTGCACCTTGTCGGCGCCCTCGACCTGATCGCGCAGCCCAATCAGGTCCTTGGTAGACATCGCCGCCGAGACCTTGTCGAGCACCTTGGCCATCTTCGCGCTGTAGATCTTCGAATTGAGCAACGGCACAATGTTCTGCGCCGCGATCAGGTTCTTCGGGTCGTCGAGCACGAGCAGCTTCTTCGCCACGAGATCGGGCGACGTCGTGTAGATGTCGGCGACCTGCACCGCGTTGTCGGTGAGCGCCTTCACCGTATCGGGCCCGCCGTAGTCCTCGATCGGCGTAAAGGTAACGTCCTTGATGCCGTAGACCGACTTCAGCCCGGGGATGCCGTAACCAAGTTCACCGAACTGCGGGTTGGCGCCGAGGGCGAACGGCTCGATCTTGGTGAGATCACCGACGGTCTTCAGGCCGAACTTCTCGGCCTCCGCCTGGGTAACCACATAGGCGTCCTTGTCCTCTGCGGGCGAGGACTTGAGTACCCGGTAGCCCTTGGGGATGGCATCCTTCAACGCGGCGTCGACCTCGGCGGTGGTGCGCGCCGCCGATTTGGTGTCGTAGAAGAACAGCAGGTTGCCGTTGTACTCCGGGATCAGGTTGATCGAGCCGTCCTTGAGTGCGGGGATGGTCGCCTGACGCGGACCGATATTGAACTGCTTGTCGACCGTGTAGCCGGCGTCCTCGAGAGCGAGTGTGTAGATATTGCCCAGAATCTCGCTCTCCGGATAGTTGAACGAGCCGACGGTGATCTTGTCGCTGCTGCCCGACGAGCCACCGGAACCCGTTGGATCCGATGTCGCACACCCTGCGAGAGCGAATACCGCTCCAACCGCGATCGTCCCGAGGACGATGCGTGCCTTCTTCTGTGCTGTGAACATCACTGATTCCCTTCATCGGCGGTGGTTGCCGCCACCGAGACCCGTCCGGTTGACAGGTCTCGGGCACTACGTTTCTGGGCGCGGGTGAGGCGCTCCCCGCCCACCCCGCGACGCCTGGTCAGCCGCTGAGCGAGCGCGAAGACGCCGTCGATCACGAGAGCGAGGGCAGTGACGAGAAGTGCACCGCCCAGGATGCGGGCGTTGTCGTTCAGTCCGATTCCGCTCGAGATGATGGCCCCGATGCCGCCGAGCGAGATGTAGGAGGCGACAACCGCCGTCGCGATCACCTGCAGCACGGATGACCGCACACCCCCGATGATCAGCGGCAGCGAGAGCGGAATCTCGACCCTGAATAGGATCTGCAGCTCCGTCATGCCGCTGGCCCGTGCCGCATCCACCACCTGCTGATTCACCGATTCCACCCCCGCGTAGGCTCCGGCGAGGATCGAGGGGATCGCGAGGATGACGAAGGCAATGATCGAGGCCACGAAGGCCGCCTGCGTGAAGGGCACCGTCATCCCGACGATCAGGAACAGCGCCATTAGCAGTCCGAGCGTCGGGAGGGCGCGCATCCCGCCGGTGAACCCAATCACGAACTGGCGCCCGCGACCGGTGTGTCCGATGAAGAAACCGAGCGGGAGGGCGATGACCGCGGCGATCGCTACCGACACCAGCGTGTAGAGGAGGTGCTCCCCGATCCGATCCTGGATCGGCAGTGGGCTCTGCGCTCCGGCCACATAGTTCTTCGGGTCGAAGAGCCAGGCGAGGGCATTAATGAAGAACTGCATGGCCTACGCCTCCAGCTCTCTCGCCCTGGCGAGGACTTTCGGTCCGCCGAGGGGGCGACGTCGGGTCCACGGCATGAGGATGCGGCCGAGAGCAACGAGGATCAGGTCGAAGACGAGTGCGATGATCAGGCTGGCGATGATGCCGATGACTATCTCTTCGAGAAAGCTCCGCTGCTTGCCGTTGGTGAACAGGTAGCCGAGATTGGCCGATCCGATGATTGCGCCGACAGAGACCAGGGCAATGGTGCTCACCGACACCACGCGGAGACCGGCGAGCAGCACGGGGCCTGCCAGCGGGAATTCGACTGTCCAGAAACGCGTCCACGACGAGTACCCCATCGCTGTCGCTGCCTCGACGGTGTCCGCGGGCACGGCTGCCAGGGCGTCGGATGCCGAGCGCACCATCATCGCCACCGCATAGATGGTGAGGGCGACGACCACGTTGATCTCGTTCTTGATCTGGGTGCCGAGAATGTAGGGCAGGATCACGAACAGCGGCAGTGACGGAATCGTGTAGAGAAGGCTGCCGACCGTGATGATCAGCGAGCGGAGCGCGCGCCGGCGATTTGCCAGCCAGCCGAGTGGAACGGCAAGCACGAATCCGAGCACGATCGGCAGGGCGCTGAGCGCGATGTGGTTGAGCGTGAGACGGAGGATCAGGCCGAAATTCTCGATCGCCCAGCTCATGGCGCCGTCGCGTCCTGGTCGGAGAGAATGCCGGCCGGCCGGCCGTCGCCGTCGACCACGAGAACAACCCCGTCGTCGCCGTCCCGCTGCTGCAGGTGGAGGGTGCGCTTGCCCTTGTCGGCCCCGATGAAGGTGGCGACGAAATCATCCGCCGGATTCGCCAGGATCTCTGCGGGCGTGCCGGCCTGGGCGATGATTCCGCCCTCGCGGAAGATCACCACCTGGTCGGCGATAGTGAAGGCCTCGTCGATGTCGTGGGTCACAAACACCGTCGTCTTGCCGAGTTCGCGCTGCAGCCTGTTGAGTTCCACCTGAAGTTCGGCGCGCACGATCGGGTCGACAGCGCCGAACGGCTCGTCCATGAGCAGGATGTTCGGATCGCTGGCGAGCGCGCGTGCAACGCCCACCCGCTGCTGCTGACCGCCCGACAGCTGGTCGGGGTAGCGGTCCGCGAGCGAACGACCGAGGCCGACGGTGTCCAGCAGCGTGAGGGCGTCCTCACGCGCCTTCCTGCGAGGAACGCCGTTGAGCCTCGGCACCGTCGTGACATTATCGAGAACCTGGCGATGCGGGAGGAGTCCGGATGCCTGCAGCACGTACCCGATGCTGCGGCGCAGCTTCACGCGATCGAGGCCCCCGACATCCTGGCCGTCGATGAGCACCTGACCCGAGGTCGGATCCTCCATGCGGTTGATCATGCGCAACAGGGTGGTCTTACCCGACCCTGAGGAACCGACGAAGACCGTCGCCTTGTTCGAGGGCAGCACAAAAGAGAAGTCGTCTACGGCGAGAGTGCCGTCAGGAAAACGTTTGGAAACACCGCGGAATTCGATCATTGGTCACTGGCTCAATCTTCGCGAGACACACGATTCGACGCTTGCGGAACAGTTCACTCGAACATGATTCGGAGTATCAGGCAATTTTGTTTAGCTGGTTCCTGCTCCAGCCACAGAGACATCGGGCCCGAAAGCCGCTGCTTTCGGGCCCGATGGCGGGTTGATCGACAGCTATTTGACCAGGCCCTTGTCCTTGAGCCACGCCTTCGCAATAGCATCGGCAGACTTCTTGTCCGTCACGCTCTGGTCGTTCAGCTTGACCAGATCCGCTGTGCTGAGCTTGGCGCTCACGGCGTTCAGGATCTTCGCCGCCTTCGCGTCGACCTTCTTAGAGACGACGGGAGCCACGTTGTCCGGGAAGAACAGGTTGCCAGGGTCCGTGAGAGCGACGAGACCGTTCGACTTGATGTTCGGGTCGGCCGTGTAGATGTTGGCGAGTTGGATCTGGTTGTCGACCAGCGCTTTCACCGTCAATGGTCCGCCGCTGTCCTCCACCGCTTTGAACCCGGCGATGTTGATGCCGTACTTGGATTTGAGCGCGGTCGGGCCGTAGGGGCGCGTCTCGAGCTCCGAGTTACCGCCCACGGTGATCGGCTCTGTCACGTTCTTGAGCGACGCTATGTCGGTGAGGTCATACTTCTTGGCGAAGGCCTTGGTGACTGTCCAGGAGTTCTGGTCGGCCGCTTTCGCCTTGTCGAGCACCTTCAGGCCATCAGGTAATACCGAGGTCAGGTCGGTGTAGACCTCGTCGGCTGTGCCTCCGGGAGCAGTCTTTCCCAGGCCTTTATTAACTGCCTGGTCCAGGCTTCCGATGTACTCCGGGAAGACGTCGATCTTGCCGGCCTCGAGCTGCGGCAGGTAGACCTCGCGCTGCCCGATCCTGAAGTTCTGCTGCACTTTGTAACCGCCATTTTCGAGCGCCTGCGTGTAGAGCTGGGCGATGATCTCGTTGGAGTAGTAGTCCTGCGACCCGACGACGAGAGTCTTACCCGCGCCGGCGGTCGATCCCCCTGTCGATAGAGGGTCACTCGAAGCACACCCTGAAAGGGCTATTGCTGCCCCAACCACGACTGCGCCCAGTGCGACGAGCCGGCCTCTTCCTGCTGTGAACATTGTTGCTTCCTTCTTGATAAGGGGTTGTCTAACCCAGTGCCGCGCGGGATCGGGATGACCGCACGCGGACGTCTTTCGGCCGACCGGCGGTGACCCCGGCCGGTACGACGAGTCGTTGGATGATACTGAAGACCGCTTCCGAGACCAGCGCGAGCACGACCACGAGAATGGAGCCAGCGAGCATCTCGTCGTACTTGTTGGTTTTGAGCCCGAGGAAGATGAAATGCCCGAGCCCGCCGCCGCCGATGTAGTCCGCGAGGGTTGCAGTGGCGATGACCTGCAAAGATGCCGAGCGCAGGCCGCCGATAAGCAGAGGGAGGCCGAGCGGCAGCTCGACCTTCCGTACGATCTGCCATTCGGTCATCCCGACGGCCCTTGCCGCATCGATTGTTCCGCGTTCCACCGCTTCGAAACCTGAATACGCTCCGGCCAGGATCGACGGAATCGCAAGCACCACCAGGGCGATCACCGGCGCCTCGAGCCCGATCCCGATGCTGAGAGCGAGGATGGCGATCAGGCCGAGCGTTGGCAGGGCGCGAACCCCGCCGGAGAGACCCACAGCCAGGGCACGTCCGCGGCCGGTGTGTCCGACGAGATACCCGACAGGAATTGCGATCACCGCGGCGATCAGAAGCACCAGCCCGCTGATCGCGAGATGCTGGAGCAATCGAACGTCGATGCCGTTGAGTCCGCCGTAATGCGCCAGATCTAATATCCAGGCGAATCCTTCGCCGAGCAGGTTCACGCGATCGCCGCCCTGCGTGAAGCGCGCTGCGCGCGACGACTCGGTATCGCCGAGACTCGCGACCACGGCATGAGCAGGCGACCGATCAGCACGATGAGCCCGTCGAGGACGAGTGCAATGGCGACGGTCAGTACGATCCCCGTCCAGATCTCTTCAGGAATATTCCGCTGGATGCCGTCGGTGAACAGCAGCCCCAGACACTTGATCCCGAGGACCGCTCCGACGGTCGTCAAGCTAACGGTGCTCACCGCAACCACGCGAAGACCCGCGACGAGCACCGGGCCAGACAACGGCAGCTCAACGCGCCAGAACCTGCCTCCGCTCGAAAACCCGACAGCGGACGCGGACTGCCGGATGTCGGCGTCAACGGAGGCGAGCCCGTCGGCCGTCACTCGCACCAACAGCGCGATGCCATAGAGCGTCAAACCGATGACGACATTGATCGGATCCTGATACCCAGTGCCGATGAAAGTCGGCAGCGCGATGAAGAGTGGCAGGGAGGGGATGGCGTAGAGGAGTCCGCCGATGGTGAGCAGCACACCGCGACTCCAGCGGTAGCGGTTCGCCACCCATCCGATGGGAACGGAGATGATGAAACTCAGCACGATCGGCGGGAGCGCGATCGCGAGGTGGGCGAGAATCAACTGCCCGATCAGGTCGAGGTTGTTGAGAATCCAGGTCACGAGCTCGAGCCGTCCACCGAACTCACCAGCACCCCGGCGGCACGACCCTCGCCGTCGACGAGGATCTCACCCCGCGGGGTCTTCTTGATGCTCAGCGCTCGCTTGCCGCGTTCGGCACCGATAAAACTCGCGACGAATTCGTTCGCCGGATCGGCCAGGATCTCCGTGGGCGAACCCACCTGGGCGATGCGCCCACCCTTTTCCAGGATGACCACCTGGTCACCGAGCAGGAATGCCTCGTCGATGTCGTGGGTCACGAACACCACTGTCTTGTCGAGCTCGCGCTGCAACCGGATGAGTTCTACCTGCAGTTCGGCGCGCACGATCGGATCGACAGCGCCGAAGGGCTCGTCCATGAGCAGGATGTTGGGATTGGCCGCAAGCCCCCTGGCCACACCGACCCGCTGCTGCTGGCCGCCGGAGAGCTGGCTCGGATAACGCTCGGCGAGGTCGCGGTCGAGACCGACGGTGTCGAGCAGTGTCAGCGCCTGTTCGCGAGCCTGCTTCTTCGCCACGCCGTTGAGTACCGGAACCGTCGCCACGTTGTCGACGACTTTGAGGTGCGGGAGCAGTCCGGAGTTCTGCATCACATAACCGATGCGACGACGCAACGCCACCGGCTCGAGCTTCGAGGTGTCTTCCCCGTCGATCTCGATCTGACCGGATGTCGGGTCTACCATGCGGTTGATCATCCGCAGAAGGGTCGTCTTTCCCGACCCTGACGACCCGACGAAAACCGTCGTCTTGCGGGAAGGGAGAACGAGGCTGAAATCATCGACGGCGACAGTCCCGTCGGGAAACTGTTTCGTGACACTACGGAATTCGATCATTGGGGCGGCTCATTCCTCGTGGACTCCACGAATCGACACTTGCCGGGCTGTTGAACTCAACACTATTTGCCACGTCCGTCATTCCAGGGTGCCCCAGATTACGATCCGCTGACATCCTCCGTTTTTTAGGCGACGACCGACTGCCTAGTGGAACATACGCCCACGAAACCCAGGCGCCTAGCCCTTGACAGACTCCCCATAGACGGTCACCAGGTAGCTGTGCACGATCGATCGGGCCTCGACGATAAACCGCTCGTCACCGTTGCGTTCGTGAGCGAAGGCCCGCGCGAGCAGGGAATCGGCGACATCGATGCCGACCTCGACATGAAAAGCCAGGTCTTTCGTCGGCAGGTCGAACCTTTCGGCGAGGCCGGCCGCGATCGTCTGGGCGACCACGGCGCTGCCAGGATGAGCGGATGCCGCTGGACGGATGTCGAGAACGTCACCGAGTCGCAGGGAGCGATATCCGACCTCGCTGCGGAAGGCATCGACGATCGTATCGATCACGGCGGTGATCGCCTCTCCCCAGTTCTCGTGCTTCGGATCACGGACCGCCGTGTTCGCGTGCTCGATGAATCTCTGGAGGAAGCGAGCGCTCAGGCTCTGCAGCAGCACGATGCGGTCGGGAAAGTAGCGGTATACCGTTCCGATCGAGGCTCCCGCACGCTCAGCCACCATGGCGGTCGTGAGGCGCTCGTAGCCGATCTCGTCGATAATCGCCGCTGCGGCATCCAGGAGCCCGGCAAGGCGCGCAGTGCTGCGTGCCTGCACCGGTTCGTTTCTCAATAGAGCAGAACCGTCTAATGCGGTCTCTGCCAGGTTCTGTGCGGCCACGGCGACTCCTCTTTTTGTCAGATCGAATCCTATCGTGCCCCCGAGACGGGGGCGCCGTGAGATTGCGTCACTGATCGTTATCAAAGCGATTTGTCAGAAATGACGGGTCTGTACACCCCGGAAAGAACAGCGAGCGCAAGGCTCTGGATGCCAAACGTGAAAGACTTGGCACATGGTCAGGACCCGAGAGACGTCCGCTGGCGCCTCAGGGGCGGAACCGATCCTTCATTTCGCCGCTCGCGTTGACGACTCAGTCCACGAGTTTCGCGAGAAGCGAGCCCGCAAACGCGGCCATACACCGACAGTGATTCCCTACACCGGTTATGGCGCCCCCGGGTGGGTGAGGGTGCTCTGCAGGGTGTTGCTCACGAAGCCGACCCCCTCGGATGACGGCGTGCGGTACAAGAAGATTCGGGGATGGCGCAGCTTCACCAGCGTGCCGGTGAACGATGTCGCCGTGATCATCGTCGTCGGTGATGTGGAAGAACGAGTGATGGCTGACCGCGGCGGAGTTGTGGATGCCGTCATCATGGTGGATCTCTCCCCGGGCTGGCACAACATCACGATCCGAACCGACGGCTCGGAGTCGGTGGATGCGTCCGTCTTCGTCATCGATCCGGCCATACGCATCGGGCTCATCTCCGACATCGACGACACCGTGATGGTCACCGCTCTCCCCCGACCGTTCCTTGCGGCCTGGAACACTTTCGTGCTCGACGAGCACGCCCGGCGACCGGTGCCGGGGATGGCAGTCCTCTACGAGCGACTGACACGTGAGCACCAGGGAATGCCGGTGTTCTACCTGTCAACCGGCGCGTGGAATGTCGCGCCGACGCTCAGTCGTTTCCTGTCTCGCAACCTCTACCCGCAGGGAGCACTTCTCCTCACCGACTGGGGACCG
Organism: Glaciihabitans sp. UYNi722; assembly: GCF_040549465.1. NCBI lineage: Bacteria > Bacillati > Actinomycetota > Actinomycetes > Micrococcales > Microbacteriaceae > Glaciihabitans > Glaciihabitans sp. UYNi722. Next base: position 48,549 of record NZ_JBEPTL010000014.1, read on the forward strand.
ACCCACGACCGCTGGTTCCGCAGCGGTCGCGCGCACAAGGTCGAGACGCTGCAGCGGCTGGCCCGCGAGTTTCCCGCCATGCGATGGCTGCTGGTTGGCGACGATGGACAGCACGACGAAGAAATCTACCGCGATTTCGCCGCGAGTCATCCCCAGAGCGTCGAAGCGGTGGCCATACGCCAACTGTCCAATAGCGAGGCGGTTCTCGCCGGAGGCCGCAGCAAGATGGAGGCACGCGCCGCCGGACCGTCGGCACCCTGGGTCTATGCCCCGGACGGCGCTGGTCTCGCCGAGCGTCTCAGCGACGCTGATATCCGGTGATTGCTTCTCCTGAGAGCCTAAAAAATAGCTTTACAAGCCATTTATCCCTTGTATAGTTGTTTATATGTCTTTTACATCCGAGCAACTATCCGGCGATGATTGGGAGCAGCGAGTGGGCGAGCAGTTTCGCGCTCTCCGCCTGAGGAGCGGATTCGACCAGGCCGGCCTCGCCGAAGCATCCGGAGTCAGCCTGGGAGCGGTGAAGAACCTGGAACACGGCAAAGGATCCACCCTCAAGACCCTGGTGAAGGTCGCTCGCTCACTCGACCGCTCGGAGTGGCTACTCGAGATCGCTCCACCCGTCACGGTGAGCCCGATCGAGATCCTGCGTTCCGGTCGACAGCGCCAGCGCAACAGGGTCTACCGCCCCCGGGGAGGCAACAGCTAAATGTATTACCCGGTCGACGCCGTCGAAGTACTGGCATGGGGCGAACGCGTGGGAGCCATCGCCCTCGATCCCGCGCTCGGCTACTACGTTTTCGAGTACTACCCGGAGTGGAAAAGGAAAGAGATCGAACTGGCGCCGCTTCATGCCCCGCTCTCCGGGTCGAGCTTCGTCTTCCCTTCGCTCCCCGAGTCGACGTACTACCGGCTCCCACCTTTCATCGCAGACTCGCTGCCCGACGATTTCGGCAATGCTCTCATCGACGCCTACCTCGCGCAGCAGGGCCTCCGTCGAGCGGATGTCACGGCCCTCGATCGCTTGGCCTACATGGCATCCCGGGCCATGGGCGCCCTCGAATTCCGACCGAGCCGCGGGCCGCGCCACCGCAGGTCGAGCGCCGTGGAACTCGCCGATCTCGTCGAGGGAGCGCGATCGGTGCTCGGCGGCACTTTCGCCGGCGACCGCGAGACGGAGGCAGCCCTGCAGAGCCTCATCCAGGTCGGGACCTCCGCGGGTGGCGCGCGGGCGAAAGCGGTCATCGCCTGGAACCGCGAGACGAACGAGATCCGCTCAGGACAGCTTCCCGCCGATCCCGGTTTCGAGTACTGGCTGATCAAACTGGACGGCATCGGTGCTGACACCGAACTCGGCTCAGGCGGCCTGTATGGGCGCATCGAATATGCCTACTACCTCATGGCAGGCGCGGCGGGGATCACCATGACCGAGTGTCGGCTGCTCGAGGAGAACGGCAGGGCCCACTTCATGACCAGGCGTTTCGACCGGGTCACCGGCCGGGACTCCGCCGCCCATAAGGTGCACACCCTCACGCTCTGCGGCATCGCCCATCTCGACTTCCGCCAGCGTGGAACCCACGACTACAGCCAGTACTTCCAGGTCATCGACGAACTTGGCATGGGGCCAGGTGCGCGCGAGGAAGCCTTCCGTCGCATGGTGTTCAATGTGCTCGCCCGCAACTGCGACGACCACACCAAGAACTTCTCTTTCGTACTCGATCCATCGGATGGAGCGGAATGGCAGCTCTCCCCCGCCTATGACATCACTTTCGCCTACAACCCGAACGGCGAGTGGACCTACCAGCACCTGATGTCGGTCAACGGCAGGTTCGCCGGGATCACGCGGGATGACATGCTCGCCGTCGCGGATCGCTTCCAGGTGCCGCGGGCACGCGCCGTCATCCGAGAGGTCGTCGCCGCCGTCGGGCAGTGGACGGAGTTCGCGCAACAGGCCGGTGTCGAGCCCGCACAGGCCACCGAGATCGGCGCCGTCTATCCCGACCTCGAGTGATAGACCTGAGTCATGATCGATCGCATGTCCGACGGCTCGGCCGGTGACGCCGACTACAGCAGGATCGGTGAGGGTTACGCGCTCATCCGGCAACCCGACCCGCGAATAGCTGCGCAGATCCTCGATGCTCTCGGCGACGCTCAGACCGTGCTGAATGTGGGAGCGGGCGCCGGATCTTACGAACCCGTCGATCGCGACGTCACCGCTGTCGAACCCTCGGCCTCGATGAGGGCCCAGCGTCCGACGCACCTGTCGCGGGCCATCGATGCGACAGCCGACGACCTGCCATTCGACGACGATAGCTTCGACGCGAGCATGGCGAGCGTCACCGTGCACCAGTGGCCTGACCTCGCGCGCGGGCTCGGCGAGATGCGGCGCGTCTCACGAGGCGCAGTGGTCATCCTGACCTTCGATCCGGTGCCCCCTGAGCACTGGTGGCTGATGGATTACGCACCGGAACTTATCGAGGTCGAGAACCGCCGGATGCCATCCATCGCGGCGATCCAATCGGCACTCGGTGGCACCACGGAGGTGCGTAGAGTTATGGTTCCGCACGATTGCATCGACGGGTTCGGGCAGGCCTTCTTCGCGCGACCCGAACGGCTAGTCGAACCCGCTGTGCGTCGGGCGATGTCTGCCTGGAGCTTCGTTCCGGAGGGTGTCATCGCCCGGTTCGAGCGGGAATTGCGCTCCGACCTCGAGTCCGGAGAGTGGGAGGCGCGCTACGGCGAATTCCGCACCCTCGACGAGTTCGACGCGGGACTGCGGCTCGTGATCGGTCGTCCCTAGCGCCAGGACGTCGGTCCGGCTGAGCCCGCACGATAGCTGTCGAGCGGAGTGGCGTCCTTGCGCCACGCGCTGAGAATAGGGCCGACGATGCGCCAGCATTCCTCGACGGCATCCGCCCGCACGGACAGGGTCGCATCGTCAGAAAGCAGGCCGTGGAGTACCTCGCCGTAAGGTCCGAGTTCCCCTGCCGCGAAGTCGACATCGAGTTTCACACGATCGAGGCTGAAGGGGTCTCCTTCGCCGTTGATATTCAGGTCGAGTTCGATGGTGTCCGGATTCAAACCGATACGCAGCTGCGCAGGGCCCGTCCTGCCGGTGAATCCGTATGGCCGGTGCGGTACATCCTTGAGAGTGATGATGATCTCCTGGCGTCTGGTCGCGAGGGCCTTGCCTGAGCGCAGGTGGATCGGCACGCCAGCCCAGCGCCAGTTCTCGATGCCGACGGTGACCTCCGCGAGGGTTTCTGTACCGAGGGAAGGATCGACGCCCGGTTCTTTGTCATAGGCAGGCAGCTTGCGACCCTCGATAGTGCCGGCACTGTAGCGCGCCCGACGACCGGCCGTCGCCGCGTCGCCCTTCCACGGATGGGTAGCCCGAAGCACCTGCGCCATCGATCCACGGAGATCTTCTGCATCGAGGCTCGAGGGTGGTTCCATGGCCACGAGCGCCATCACCAGCAGGAGGTGGCTCTGGATCATGTCGACAAGCGCGCCGGCCTTGTCGTAGTAGCCGGCGCGACCTTCCAAGCCCAGAGTCTCGTCGAAAGTCACGTCGATGCGCGCGATGTGCTCCGCACTCCACACCTGTTCGAAGATACGGTTGGCAAAGCGCAGGCCGAGGAGATTAAGCACCGTCGACTTGCCGAGGAAGTGGTCCACCCGATGAATATGCTTCTCCGGCACCAGCTTGATCAACTGCCGGTTGAGCGCTTGCGCACTGCGCAGGTCGGTGCCGAACGGCTTCTCGAGCCCGAGAACCGTCCCGGTGGGCAGCTCGACCTTTTCCAGCGCGGAACAGGCGGCGATCGTGACCTTCGGCGGCAGCGCGAAGTAGAGGGCGGGCACGCCATGGACCGACTCCAGGATGCGCCGAAGATCATCCGGATTCGTCACATCGGCCTGCAGATACTCGCTGGTCGCCGCCACCGACTTGGGCAGTGCGCCGGTCGCGCCACCGGCCGCGAAGGACCCCGCCACACGCTTGTGCCACTGCGTGTCAGTCATCGGATCGAACCCCACACCGACCAGGTTCACCTCGTAGCCGCGCGAGCTGTCGAGGAGTTGCCCGAGCCCCGGGAGCAGTAGTCGTTGAGCGAGGTCTCCCCCGGCTCCGAGTATGACGAGAGTTCCGATGCGGTCAGACATGACCACAGGTTACCTCTGCAAGACTGAGGAAATGGCTCTACTCATTGAGGACTATGCCCTGATCGGCGACTGTCATACCGGCGCGCTGGTGGGCAGGGACGGGAGCATCGACTGGCTCTGTCTCCCCCGGTTCGACTCAGCGTCCACCTTCGGCGCCCTGCTCGGCACCGAGGATCACGGCCGCTGGCTCCTGGCTCCGAGAGATTCGGTCGTCGAAACCACCCGCAGCTACCGGGAAGACACCTTCATCCTGGTGACCCGATGGGTCACGGCCACGGGCGAGGTAGAGGTCACCGACCTGATGCCTCACGGTGATCGACGTGCCGACGTGATTCGGCGCATCAGGGGCATCAGCGGTTCCGTTCCCATGATGCAGGATGTGCGCATCCGCTTCGACTACTCCGGCGCGATTCCCTGGGTGAGGCAGGTCCGCGAGAAGAACGGACCAGCGCTGCTCGCTGTCGCAGGGCCTGACGCCGTCATCATCCGTGGTCCGCGGCTCACGCCGAACGACCATTCGCACACGTCCGATTTCGTCGTTCAGGAGGGTGAGACCGTCGATATGACCCTCACCTGGTTTCCTGCGCATCGGCAGCCGCCGGAGCCGATAAACGTTTCCCGACGCGTGGCGGCGACCGAGAAGTGGTGGAAAACCTGGGCGGCATCCTGCATTGCGTCCCCGGTGTATCACGACGAGGTACATCGTTCCATGCTCGTGCTGCGTGCCCTGACCCACGAAGACACCGGTGGTATCGTCGCTGCGGCGACCACGAGCCTTCCGGAGGAGTTCGGCGGCAACCGCAACTGGGACTACCGCTATGTCTGGCTGCGGGATGCCTCGCTCACGCTCAATGTTCTGCTGAACCATGGGTTCGCGGAGGAGGCAAACACCTGGCGTGGGTGGCTGTTACGTGCAGTCGCCGGAGACCCCTCGGACGTGCAGATCATGTACGGCCTGTCAGGTGAACGCCGACTCACCGAGTGGGAGGTCGACAGCCTTCCCGGTTACCGCGGAGCCGCGCCGGTTCGGGTCGGCAACGACGCTTGGCGCCAGTACCAGGGCGACATCTTCGGCGAGGTGATGCTTGCCCTGCAAGCCGCACGGCGTCTCGGCGTCGAAGAGGGCGAATTCTCCTGGCCACTGCAGCGCGCGCTGATGAGTTTCGTCGAGGAGAACTGGCGACGCCCCGACAATGGCATCTGGGAGATCCGTGGCCCGCAGCGCCACTTCACGCATTCGAGGGTGATGATCTGGGCAGCTTTTGACTGTGCGGTCAATGCGGTCACCGAGTTCGGTCTCGACGGACCTGTCGAGCGCTGGACGAAACTCCGCGACGAAGTGCGTGAGGAGATCGAGTCCCGCGGCTTCGACACGGTGCGCAACACCTACACGCAGTACTACGGGAGCATCGGCGTCGACGCCTCGCTACTGCAGCTCTCGCAGGTGGGCTACATCCCCGCAGACGACCCACGGATGCTGGGCACCGTCGCCGCGATCGAGGAGGAGTTGCTGCGCAACGGCCTCGTCATGCGTTACCAGACCGAATCAGGCGTGGACGGCCTGCCGTCCGGGGAGCATCCGTTCCTCGCCTGTTCGTTCTGGCTCGTCGAGCAGTATGCGCGCAGTGGCCGCACTGCGGATGCCACGACGCTGATGGATCGCCTCGTCGGTTTTGCCAACGACGTCGGACTCCTCAGCGAGGAGTACGACGTCGACGCCGGGCGCCAGGCCGGAAACACTCCGCAGGCGCTCAGCCATCTCGCGCTCGTGCGGGCGGCCGACGCGATCGCGGGAGCGGGTACGCCCTAGGTCTCAGACCGCAGCGCTCAGTTCGGCGAATTCATCGTCGCTGAGTGTCACGCCAGCGGCAGCGATGTTGTCGGCCAGATGGTCGAGGCTTGATGTTCCCGGGATGGGGAGCAGTACAGGCGAACGCTTGAGCAGCCAGGCGATCGCCAGCTGGGATGGCGTGGCATCGTGCTTCCTCGCGAGCGCGTCGAGGGGTCCGCCGGCCTTTGCGAGCTTTCCCGTGGCGAGCGGGAACCAGGGGATGAAGGCGATATCGTTCGCCTCGGCGAAGTCGAGCAGCGGCTCGGCGTCCCGTCGCGCGACGTTGAACAGGTTCTGAACCGAGACGATCGTGGCAATCTTCTGGGCAGCCTTCAGATCGTCGACCGAGACCTCGGAAAGTCCGATGTGACGGATCTTGCCCGCCCCCTGCATGGCCACCAGTTCGCCGAGCTGATCTTCGAGAGTCACCTTCGGGTCGATGCGGTGCAGCTGAAGGAGGTCGATCCGCTCGAGGCCAAGATGGCGGAGGCTGAGTTCAACCTGCTGGCGAAGGTATTCCGGCCGACCGACGGGGGTCCAGAGGTTGGGACCCTGACGGGTGAATCCGACCTTCGTGGCGATCACTAGGTCGTCGGCATAGGGATGCAGTGCCTCCTTGACCAGGAGGTCCGCGACGTTCGGTCCGTAGGCATCCGCAGTATCGATGAGGGTGACGCCGAGCTCGACGGCTTTTCGGAGCACCGCGACCGCATTCTCCGGATCACGCGACGGCCCCCAGACGCCGGCACCGGGGAGTTGCATGACCCCGTATCCGAGGCGGTTGACCGTGAGGTCGCCGCCGATTGAGAAGGTTCCGGATGCTGATGTCCTAGTAGTCGTCATAGCGCCAACGCTACGCCTCGCTGTTGGACATCGAAATTCATTGCCACGACCACGTTCTGAGTGCATTTTGCTGCTGTAGTGACTGAATTGGCTACGCATTCGGCGCAGGACAGACAACATCTTCCGGCGCGCCCCCAAACTGGGGTGCCACAGTGCTTGCCCCACCAACGGGGGCCTGTTAGATTCATCTCTGTCGACCTGCTTGTCCCCCTAATGACGGACAGGACGACATGCTGTTCATGTACCCGACATGAACCGTTCCTTACCCGAGAGGAACAGCCAGCATGCTTGCTGTGCTCAACGCCGTACCCGCGGCACACACTGCGATAACCCTTCCCCTGGTGCTGACGGTCGCGCTCGCGACCGTCGCCTTGGTGGGTGTCGCCGTCTACGTTCGGCGTGCACGCCGCAACGGCAGACTCACTGGCGTCACCGCCACCGCAAGCGGCGTCTCCGCTGCCGGAATCCTAGCGAGCGCGCTTCTTGTCAGCGTCGCTCTCGGCAGCGCGGGCGCCGCTTCGGCGAGTACTCCCACACAGCACAGCGATACACCATCCGTGCAGGCTCCTGTCTCCGATGACCTGAGCGGGTACCAGCTCACCACCGAATAAAGCGCTCCCTGCATCAGTCTCCGTGCCTCAGTACTAGCGGGCGTTACTCTGGGTGGATGCGACTGATCGCTTCCCTGCGAGCATCGTCTCGTAGCTCACTACTCCAGGTTCTCAAGACCTCCGTCGCAGCCATCCTCGCGTGGTTGATCTGCGTCATCACCCTGAACCAGCCGCTGCCGATCTTCGCCGCGATCGCGGCACTCCTCGTCGTGCAGCCGAGCGTCAACCAGTCACTTGCCAAGGGTGTCGAGCGCAGCGTCGGCGTGATCTTCGGCGTCATGCTCGCCTATGCAGCCAGCCTGCTGTTCGGCCACTCCAGCTGGATCGTGCTCAGCATCATCGTCGTCTCACTCCTCCTCGCCTGGGCGCTTCGTCTGTCGCCGGGTTCCGCAAACCAGATCCCGATCAGTGCCATGCTCGTGCTGGCTATCGGGGTACAAACACCCGGCTATGCGGTCAATCGCATTATCGAGACCGTGATCGGTGCTGTCGTCGGGCTGCTGGTGAACCTCGCGATCGTGCCGCCGGTGCTGCTCACACCCGCGCACTCTGCAGTCGCGAAACTCGCATCAGGGGTGGCATCCACACTTCGGGCGCTTGCCAAATCGCTGAGAAGTCCACGCACCTCGGTGCAACTCGACAGCATGCTCGTCGACGCGCGGGCATTGAGACCGCAGCGCGACGCGGCCGCCGAGGCTCTGACCCTCGCCGAAGAGAGTCTCACGCTCAATCCGCGCGGCGGAAGGCATCGCACCATCCTTGAGCGCGACCGGGAGTTGCTGGCCTCGCTGTCCATCCTCGTGACGAGGGTGCTCGGTATGGCGAGGGCACTTCGCGATCGCTATGACCCCGACCTGCACGAGGATCCGGTCGTGGCATCCATCGCTCTCGAACTGGATCGTGCCGCCCACGACCTGATGTTGCTGGCTCGTGACCCGCGCCCCGCAGCCGCCCAGCGCGAAGATCCCGACCCCGTCACCGCCGAGTTGCCGGCCCTCACCGCGCCGCTGGTCATCACGAAACCCGACGCAGAACACTGGATCCTAGTCGGCTCGTTGATGGAAGACCTGCGGCGGGTGCGCGAGGAGATCATCGGCGGCACCGACTGATGGCGCGCGCTGTGCCCGACGGCTACGGACCGCTCGAACTCGTCACGGATGCCGCGACTCTCGGCCTCGCCATCACCACCGTGTCCAGTTCTCTTGGCACCTGCGTCGCCCGCCACACCCCGCAGCGAAGTTCGGTGCGCGCCACCATCTTTCTGCACGGGGCCGCCGGATCGTGGACCACCTGGACTCCCCTGCTCCAGACCGCGACCGCACTCGGCATCGAACTCGGTGACGCCGTAGTGCTTGATCTGCCTGGCTGGGGCGATGCCGTGCTCTCCGACGACCGGAGCGACCACACGGTGCTGGCCATCTGCACCCTGGTCAAGGAGGTGGCCGAGCAGCTCGGCTACACCGAATGGGACCTGGTCGGGCATTCGCTCGGCGGATTCGTGGCACTGCACATGGCATCCATCTGGCCGCAGTGTGTGCTCTCGGTCGGTATGGTCTCCGGCACCACGTTCTCGGTGATGCACAGCGTCGAGCATCCATTTCGTCGCTTCGGAGAACTGCCGGGGTTCACAATGCTGTGGCGGGTCATGCAGTTTCTTGCCATGCTCGGTTCGGCCGGCCCCGCGATCGTCCGCGGCATTCAGCGGGTCGGCCTCCTGAGGCCCGCGACCTTCCCGCTTTTCCGGCATTGGAGACGGGTGCCAAAGTCCCAGGCCGCCGCTCTCGCGCGGGAGATCAGGCCGCGCTCCTTCGCCGCCGCGGCAGAGGTCACCCGTGGCTACGACGCCGACGGCATGTGGGCATCGATCGAATGCCCCGTGCGTGCGACCAAGGGCGACCGCGATGTCTTCGTCACCCAGGAGGACCTCGACCATCTCGGCCGCCTCCTGCCAGACAGCGTTCGCACCGTCGTCTCCGACTGCGGACATTTCGGCGCCGTCGAACGACCGGTGGAGACGCTCGTGGCGCTCGGGTACAGCCTTACGCTGCGCCGAGATCCAGCCAGCTGAGGGTGGCGAACTCCTCGTGGCCGAGGCCTAGGGTGTCGGAGGCCGTGGCGACCGCGGAACGGACGTTCGCGGCATCCGCCCCCTCTTTGATCACGACGTCGAGCCCGGCCGGGGTGCCGATCGACTTGGAGAAGCGGATCACCAGGATGGAGCCGTCCTCGCTCGCCCCGGCGACATGCCAACGGCTCGCGAACAGCGCGAGTACTCCCCTGCCACGCCAGACGAACTCGTCGTGCTTCCAGCGATCGGTACCCAGGAGCTTCCTGTCGGCACCCGTCGTCGTCTTCCAGCCGACGGTGTCTTTCAGAACAAGGGGCGCGGAACTCTTCAACTCGTAGGTGAAGGTCGGAGCCAGCCGCCGGTCGCCCAGCCACATCGGAAAGTTCGTGGCCCCGATGCGCCACGTACCCGGCAACAATCGAGCAAGGTCGTCGGCGGTCAGTACGGTGGGCATTCGATCAACTTAGCGGCCTCCGCTGGGCGTAGCGTTAGTGCGTGCACGCGATTACCGTTCCCCACTCGGGCGGACCAGAAACCCTCACCCTTTCCCAGCTCCCCGACCCGATTGCCGGTCACGGCGAAGTGCTCATCGAGGTCGCCGCCGCCGGGGTGAACAGGGCGGACATCTCCCAGCGGGCAGGTGCCTATCCGCCGCCCGCGGGAGCATCTCCAGTGCCGGGGCTCGAGGTATCCGGCGTTATCCTCGAGCTCGGTGCCGGCGTCAGCGGATGGAGCGTGGGAGACCGCGTCTGCGCTCTGCTTCCCGGCGGAGGCTACGCATCGCGTGCCGTGGCCAGCGCCGGACACCTGCTGCCCGTGTCGGAATCCCTGGACCTTGTTGATGCCGCCGGCCTCCCGGAGGCGATCGCGACAGTCTGGTCAAACGTTGTGATGATCGCCGGCCTTCTGTCGGGAGAGACCTTCCTGGTGCACGGGGGTTCGAGCGGTATCGGAACCATGGCGATCCAGCTCGCCCGGGCCCTCGGCTGCGTCGTGGCCACCACGGCCGGGAGCAGACAGAAGCTGCAGGCCTGCGAAGAGCTGGGCGCCGGGATCCTCATCGACTATCGCGAAGAGGATTTCGTCGAGCGTCTTCTCGACGCCACGGACCGCCGCGGCGCCGACGTGATCCTCGACACCATCGGTGGCGACTACTTCGAGCGCAATCTGCGATCGCTCGCGCCGCACGGTCGGCTCGCCATGATCGCCAACCAGAGCGGCACCCATGGCGTGGCGAACATCGGGCTCATCACCAGCAGGTGGTTGAGCGTCTATGGTTCTGTGCTGCGCGCACGACCTGCACGCGAGAAGGACGAGATCATCGCGAGCGTGCTGGCCAACGTCTGGCCGCTGGTGGAGTCCGGGCAGATCGTCCCAGTCGTCCACGAGCGTTTCGCTTTCAGCGAGGCCGCCCGTGCACACGAGACGATGGAGGCATCCACTCATATCGGGAAGCTGCTGCTCATCCCTTAACCGCACCGCCGAGGCCTACGCTCCTGAGGAACAATCGCTGGAATACCAGGAACAGGATGATCGGGATGAGCGTGGAGATCGCGAGCGCCGCGAGGTAGACGTCGAGTTCGATCGCCTTCTGGAGGGTCGGCAGGCGCACCGACAGCGGCTGCACGGCGGGATCTCTGAGCACCAGGAGCGGCCAGAGATAGTCCTTCCACGCGTTGATGATCGCGAATACCGAGACCACGCCCAGAATCGGACGCGACATCGGCAGAACTATCGACCAGAACAGCCGGAATGGACCGGCGCCATCGGTGCGCGCCGCCTCGAAGACCTCGCGCGGAAGGTTGTCGAAGAATCGCTTCACCAGCAGGATGTTGAAAGCGTTGGCACCGGCAGGCAGCCAGACCGCCCAGAAGGTGTTGATGAGCGAGGTACCGATGATCGGCGGATGCAGAATCGTGAGGTAGAGCGGAACCAGCAGCACCACGGCCGGCACGAAGAGGGTACCGAGCACGAGGGCGTTGATCACAGCGGCATACTTCGGTTTGAGCACCGAGAGTGCGTATCCTCCGGTCGACGCCACCAGTATCTGCAGGAGCCACGAGCCGAGCGCCACCCAGAGCGTATTGACGAACTGCACGTCGATGTGAACTGTCGACCAGGCAGTGGCCAGGTTCGCCCAGTCCACGCCGTGCGGAAAGATCGCCATTGGTGTGCGGAGGGTGTCCTGCGTCGGGGTGATGGCCGATTTGGCCAGCCACAGGATCGGTCCGAGCCCAGCGCCGATGAGCAGCACGAGCAGTACGATCTGGCTGGTGCCGAGTGGGAAGCGCACGCTCGTGCGGCGCCAGTCCGCTGGCGAGGCTATGCCGCGGTCTTCCGCCTCCTTAGCCGGTCGACGCTTCCTGGCAGGCCGGGGCGATACGAGCGCCATCGGGCTGGAGTCGAGGGCATCCCGCACGGGCAGTGGCGTCTCGTCCGCGTCGTTGGTGAGACGGGTCTCTGTGCTGGTCAATTGGTGCTCCAGGCCTTGGTCGCCTTGAAGTACACCCAGGACAGCACGGCGAGGAACACGGCGAGCATGATGCTCAGCGCGGTCGCGGCACCGTAGTTGCCGCCGAGGCTGTTCTGGAAGGCATAGCGATAGATGAGTTGCAGGATCGTCACCGTCGAATTGGCCGGACCACCGCCGGTGAAGAGGAAGGGTTCGAGAAAGACCTGCGAGGTGCCGATGATCTGCAGGATCAGGGTGATCAAGAGCACCCCGCGCAGCTGCGGGAGCGTCACGTGCCAGATCTTGCGCAAGATCGACGCGCCGTCCACCTCCGCGGCGTCATAGAGCTCTGGGGCGACTCCGCTGAGTGCCGCGAGATAGATGATGATCGTGCCGCCAGCCGCCGCCCAGGTCGCCTCAAGTACCAGCGAGGGCATCGCGGATGCCGCGGACTGGATCCACGGCTGCGGACCGATACCCACCCAGCTCAGCATCACGTTGAACACCCCGGTCGGGCTCGCGTCGTAGAAGAATTTCCAGAGCAGCACCGCCACCACCGGCGGCACCACGACGGGCAAGTAGGCCAGGGCGCTGAAGACACCCTTCCACTTGCGCACCTCGCTCATCAGCACAGCGACGATGAGCGGGACGGGGTATCCGAATACCAGGGCGAGAACCGCGAAATAGCCGGTGTTCTTCACCGCGGTGAGGAAGAGCGGATCGCCGAGCACCCTGGCGAAGTTGTCCCAGCCCACGAAGATGGCCGGCGTTACGAGGTTGGTCTTCTGGAAGCTCATGTCCACCGCCTGCACGATCGGCCACCAGGAGAAGGCGCCGAAGATGAAAAGCAGCGGCAGCAGGAAGATGAGATTGCTCAGTCCCCCGCCCCGTATCCAGGTCATCGGTGTGCGACGCGGGCGAAGAGGAGTGGATGCCGCGGCCTTGGCGATTGTGGTCATGAGAAGCGGTTCTTTCGTCGGTGAGCAGAGGCCGGGGCTGGTGGGAGCGGATGTCGCGCCAGCCCCGACGGTGTCGTGGAGTTATCAGCCCGCGTCGACGATGGCCTGTACATCGGTGGTGGCCTGCTTGAGCAGGGCATCGATGTCGGCGTTCTTGTTCGTCAGCACGGCTTGCACGACGGTGTCGAGCGCTCCGTAGAGTTCCTGCGTGTGGGCGGACGGCTCACCGATCGGCTTCTGGTCGTAGATTCCGTTCGTGAAACCCTTCATCTGGTCGAGCGGCACGTTGATGTAGCTCTTGATCCAGCCCTGTGAGGTGTCGAGGGTCGCCTTGTCGAAGATCGGCAGGGCCGGCACGCCGACCGGTTGCGAACTCGCGTCGAGGGTCTTCGCATCGAGTACGGCCGCGCTCTTCACGGTGAGCTTCTTCATGTAGTAGAAGTCCATCCATTTGACCGCTGCCGCCTTCTGCGCGTCAGTGGCCTTGACGTTCACGGCGGCGATCGTTCCGCCACCGAGCGTTCCGGCCTTCGATCCGTCCATCGGCACGACAGTCATGCCGTAATCCTTCGGGTTGAGGTTCTGCGCCTGCACCAGGTTGGTGTAGATGTCGGAACCGCTGGTGTACATGCCGATCTGCCCGGCGCCGAATGCCTGGTTGATCGAACCCCAGTCGTAGAGGAAGTTACTGCCGAGCGAGTTGTCTTCCCAGCGCATCGCCTTCAGCAGCTCGAGCGACTTCTTGGTGCCGGGGTTGTCCAGGCTGACCGTGGTCTTGCCGCCCTTGGTGGTCTCAACAGCGCCGCCGTGGGCGTAGGTCGCCGTCGTCAGCTGCCATCCGCCCGTGTTGTTCTGGGTCATCTGCATGTAACCCGCCTGCCCCGTTTTCTCCGAGATCTTCTTGGCGTCGGTGCGAACCTGGTCCCAGGTCGTCGGTGGCTTGTCGGGATCGAGCCCCGCGGCGGTGAAGAGCGCACGGTTGTAGTGCAGGGCGCTGCCGTAGGCCGCGGTCGGCAGGCCGAAGATGTTGCCGCTGCCGTCCTGGGCTGCGGAGAGTACATTCGGGTTGAACTTGTCGGCGTAGGGCAGCGCCTTCACCAGGGAGCTGATGTCGGCGAGCTGGCCGTTCTCGATGAGGGTCTTACCGTCGGTGAAGGGGATGGTGAAGACGTCGGGCAGCGTGCCGCCCGCGAGTTGGGCTGCGAAGGTCGGGCCGGTCCACTCGTACTCTTCGGCTTTGACAGTGATGGTGGGATTGGCTTTTTCGAACTGCTTGACCTGGGCATCGAAGGCGTCGAAGGCCGCCTGTTTGCTGCCGGGGATGAGACTGACGACGGAAATCGAGACCTTTCCGTTCGCCGCCGGTGTCGCGCTGCACCCGGCGAGGGCTGCAACGGTCGCGAGAACGGCGATACCGGCTGCTGCGACCTTGATTGCTGACTTCATTGTCTTGCCTTTCTGTGGTTGTGAGAGGTGCTTCGGTGGTGCATTGCGTGTTCGAGACACGGAACGCTGTTCTCCGGCGGCTAGTGCTGTGTCCGTAGCCACACCGTGGAGTCTGGAGGGAGCCGTCCGAAGACGAACTGCGTCGAACTGAGGAGGATGCTGTCGTGTTCCGGCAGCTCGATCGGGGCGATTGAGAGGTTGGTCATGCTGAGAAAGCCCGGGCCGCGCGAGAAGCACAGCACCCCGTCACCGGCTTCGACCCAGGCGAAATCGGACTCGGTCAACGCCGCGACATGACGACGGATGCGGAGTGCCTCGCGATAGAGACAGAGCATCGAGCCCTGGTCGCTCTCCTGCTCCTCCACGGTGAGCCTGGCCCAGCTCTCCGGCTGCGGGAGCCACGGCTCGGCTGCTCCCGCCGGACCGAAGCCGAGCCCGGCCGCGGTCCCGCGCCACGGCAAGGGCACTCGGCATCCGTCCCGGCCCGGATCGACGCCGTTCGACCGGAAGTGCATCGGGTCCTGGATCAGCCCGGCGGGAATATCTTCAGCCTCCGGGAGGCCGAGCTCGTCGCCCTGGTAGATGTAGAGCGACCCGGGAAGGGCTGCGGTGAGCAGCGCGGCGGCGCGAGCCCGGCTCGTGCCGAGTTCGAGATCGGTCGGGGTACCGAAGCGTTTGGCGGTGAAGGCGAAGGAGGAATCCTCCCTGCCGTACCGGGTGACCGGCCGGGTCACGTCGTGGTTGGACAGCACCCAGGTGGACGGCGCGCCGACCGGAGCGTGGGCGGCGAGGGTCGTGTCGATGGAGGCACGCAGGTTCGCGGCATCCCATGGCCGTGCCATGAAGTCAAAGTTGAAAGCGGTGTGCAGCTCGTCGGGTCGCAGGTACTTGGCGAAACGCTCGATATCCGGCAGCCAGATCTCCCCCACCAGGCTGCGAGCACCGGCATAGGAGTCAGCCACCGCTCGCCAGCCGCGATAGATATCGTGCAGCTCGTCGCGATCGACCGTCGGATGCTGGCCGGGCAGCGGATTCTCCGGAACCTCCGGCAGGTTCTCGTCTTTCACCAGCAGTGCGGCCGAATCGATGCGCACACCCGCGACACCGCGGTCGAACCAAAACCGAAGCACGTCTTCGAATTCGCGACGCACATCGGGGTGGTTCCAGTTGAGGTCCGGCTGCTCGGGCGTGAAGAGGTGCAGGTACCACTGTCCAGGCGTGCCATCAGGGTTCGTCGTGCGCGTCCAGGTCTCTCCCTGGAAATCGGAGACCCAGCGGGTAGGGATGCCGTCTCCATTCGGTCCGCGACCATCGCGGAACCAGAAGCGCTCGCGCTCCGGCGAGCCAGGGGCCGCCGCCAGTGCCGCCCTGAACCACGGATGCTGGTCGGAGACGTGATTGGGAACGACATCGATGATCGTGCGGATGCCGAGTTCGAGAGCCTCACGGATGAGCGCCTCAGCCTGGGCCAGCTCTCCGAAGGACGGGTTGATCGCACGGTAGTCGGCAACGTCGTATCCGCCGTCGGCCAGCGGTGAGGCGTACCAGGGGGTGAACCAGATCGCGACCACGCCGAGATCGCGCAGGTAGCCGAGCCGTGAACGCACACCGGCGAGGTCACCGGTCCCGTCGCCGTCGCCGTCGGCGAAGCTGCGGATGTAGATCTGGTAGACGACGGCGCTTCGCCACCAATCAGGATCGCTGGTATTCGGCGACACGATCGTCGTCTGGCTCAGCGGTGCTGATTCACCCATGGAGGCTGGGGCGAAAGGGGTGCGGACCGAATCCACGTGCTGCTCTTTCCTGTCAACGCCAGTGTTGGCATCGCGTTTTTACGCGCTGCCCGCAGGCATTGAAGGAAATGTAGCTTTAATGATAGATCAACGCAAGAACTAAACAAATAGCAAGAAAATTACGTTACTTTGCGTGTGCTTGCGGGTGAAGGCGCCGGTCCGGTCGAGGCCCGGACCACGAGTTCCGGCTCGAAAAGGAATTCGTCGCTGACCATGTCCGCTCCGGAGATCTGCGCCACCAGGAGTTCGATCACCATGCGTCCCATCGGCTCGATCGGCTGGCGCACCGTGGTGAGCGGCGGATCGATGGCGTTCATCAGTGCGGAGTCGTCGAAACCGATGACGGAGATGTCCTGCGGTACTCGCAGACCAGCACGGCGCACCGCGCGAATGGCACCGAGTGCGAGAGGATCGCTCGCACAGAGGATGGCGGTCACTCCCGCCGCGAGAAGCCTCGACGCGCCAGCCTGGCCGGCCTCGAGAGAATAGCGAGACTGCACTATCTGGTCGTCGTCGAAGGCCAGGCTGAGGAAATCGGCCACCCGACGGGCTGCGGCGAGTTTGCGCAGCGACGGGATGTGGTCGGCCGGCCCGAGCAAGAGTCCGATACGCGTGTGACCGAGCTGGTGCAGGTGGGCGATGGCCTGCTCAGCAGCCACCGCGTCATCCGTCGACACCGTCGCGAAGCCCAGGCCGGCGATCGGAGCGTTGACCAGCACCGTCGGCAGATTGAGATCCGAAAGTCGTGCGAAGTGCTCGTGCGGGGCATTCTGTTGCGTGTACTGGCCGCCGACGAACACCACGCCGGAGACCTGCTGCTGGATGAGCAGCTCCACATACTCCGCCTCGCTGATTCCACCCGCGCTCTGCGTGCACAATACGGGCGTGTAGCCGTTCTGCGCGAGCGCGCCCCCGACCACCTCTCCGAAAGCCGGGAAGATCGGGTTGTTCAGTTCGGGGAGAAAGAGTCCAACCAGCCTGGCCCGCTCACCGCGGAGCTTGGTCGGTCGCTCGTAACCGAGCACGTCGAGAGCGGTGAGCACCGTCTGCCTGGTGGCCTCCGAGACCCCGGGCTTCTCGTTGAGCACACGGCTCACGGTGGCCTCGCTGACCCCGACTTTTCGCGCAACCTCTGCAAGCCTCTTCGACATGTACGAATCTTACGCAAGTCAACGCAAGAAGTTGCAGGAAACTCGCCAACTATCATTGATGGATGCCGAACACCGTGGTCTCGCTGGCCCGCTCCAGCCATCCCGGCCCCGGCGTCGCGGTCAGCATTGTGGCCGTCGTGCTCGGAGCCGGGCTCGGGCTCGAGCCGTGGAGGCTCGTCATCCTGGGTGTCGCGTTCTTGCTCAACCAGGTCTCAGTCGGACTGTCGAACGACTGGATCGATGCCGACCGCGACCGGGCGGTCGGGCGCATCGACAAACCGGTGGCCCTGGGGCAGATCGACGCCGCCACGGTTCGCAACACGGCTTTCGCGACGGCGGCGCTGGCCATCCTGCTGACGCTGCCGCTCGGCCTGTGGGCGACGGTCGCCAATGCTGTCTTCATCGTCTCTGCCTGGCTGTACAACGCCGGGCTCAAGAACACGCCGATCTCGGTGCTCCCCTACATCGTCAGTTTCGGGCTGCTCCCCATGATCGTGGCACTCTCCCTATCTGTTCCCGCTCTCGCAGCCCCGTGGGCGCTGGGGCTGGGTGCGCTACTCGGCGTCGCGGCCCACTTCGCGAACGTGCTGCCCGATCTCGCCGACGACGAGCGCACCGGCATCCGGGGGCTCCCCCATCGACTGGGGCGCCGCGTATCCGGAGTCGTCATCTTCCTCTCCCTGGCTCTCGGTGGGCTACTCGCCTTTTTCGGCCCCGCCGGCGACAGGACAGCACTGGAGGGGGTGGGACTCGTACTCACCCTGCTGCTGGCCGTCGGAATCGCAGTGGTACTGCGGCGACCGCCGACCCGACTGCTCTTCCAGCTGATCATTGCGGCGGCCCTGGTCAACGTCGTGCTGCTCGCTTTCAGCGGCGGACGCATCCTGCTGCCGTAGCCCCTGCCGCGCACGCTTCGGCGGCAATTCCGCTGGCGCGCTCAGTCGACGCCGCCAGGCGACCGATAGCTATGCGTCTAACTCGACTCCTGCGGGCTCTGCACCGGCACCGCGGCGGTGACTGGCGCTCCCGGTTTGGGGTTCTGGATACCGATGGCCGAGACGACGCCTCCGAGGATGAGCAGCACCGCGGTCACCAACATCCCGCGGTGGAAGCCGTCGAGTTCGAGGCGTGACCCGATGATCAGGCCGATCATGGCGGTCGCTATGAGACCCGCGACCCGGGCAACCGCGTTGTTGATCGCCGACCCGATTCCGGACTGTGCCTCGCTGATCGAACCGAGGATCGCGCTGGTCAGCGGCGCAACGGTGATGGTGAGTCCGAGGCCGAACAGGATCACGCCTGGCAGCACCTCTACCCAGTAGTTCGGGTGCGCATCCATCAGCACGAAGTAGAGATATCCGGCGCCGCCGATGATGGGCCCGATCGCCATGAACAGGCGCGGTCCGAGCCGACCCGCCAGCCCGCCGATCCAGGAAGAGAGCAGGATGCTGATGATGGTGACCGGCAGGATCGCGAGTCCGGCGACTGTCGCCTTGTACTCCCCCACCTCCTGCAGGAACACCGGAAGGAGAAACCCGCCGAGAGACAGGGCAGCGTAGATGAACGTCGTCGCGACGTTACCCACGCCGAAGTTGCGCACCCGGAACAGGCCGAGCGGCATCATTGGTTGCTTCGCGGTCTTTTCGCGCCAGATGAAGGCCGCGAAGGCGATGATGCCGAGAGTCATCGACAGGTAGATGATCGGGCTACCCCAGCCGTAGTTGCCCTGCTCAATGAGCGCGAAGACGGGGAGCCCCAGGCCGAGGACACCGAGCACAGCGCCCGGATAGTCGATCTTCACGCCGCGTTCGTGGACATCCTTCTGCTTCAGCAGGAAGAGCAGGTAGAGGGTGACGGCGATCGGCAGCACGTTGATCGCGAACACCAGCCGCCAGGAGAGCAGGTCGACGAAGAGACCGCCGAGGAGAGGCCCGGCGATGAAGGCTGCGCTGGTGAATCCGGTCCACTGGCCGATCGCCTTCGCCTGGGCTGCTCCACGAAAGTTCGCGATGATGATCGCCAGAGAACTCGGAACGAGAAACGCCCCTCCGACGCCCTGCACGCCGCGCGCCACGATGAGAATCTCGGATGTTGGCGCGATCGCACAGACGAGCGAGGCGACCCCGAAGATAATGAGCCCGAGACGCAGCACGACGATGCGGCCGTAGACGTCGGACAGCGACCCCGCTACGAGAATCAGCGAACCCAGGGTGATCAGATATGCGTCGACGACCCACTGCTGGGTAGTGACCCCGCCGCTCAGTTCCCTGGTGATCGCCGGCAGCGCCACGGTGATGACCGACCCGTCGAGAAAGGCGACGAATGAGGCGAGGACAGCGATCCAGAGGATGAGGCGTTGATTCTTCGTCATGAGGTCATTGTGAACCCTCACAGCCTCCGATTGATTCCTCCACCGCCTCGAAAAGTTCGGGAGACGCGAGCGGGCGGAAATGTCCGACCATCGGCAGCTCGATATTCGTCGCGCCCTCCAGCCTGCTTCCGCCGGGAATCAGCGGGTCGAGCCTGCTGTAGATCGAGGTGATCCTGTGGTTGGCCGCCAGGTTTGCCGCGAGACTCACCAGGGTCACATCGGCGGGCGAGAATGCCCGCAGCACCGGATTCGGGGCGTAACGCGCCAGTACCGAACCGCCGAAGGGGCTGTTGACGGCGACCAGCCTGTCGATGCGACCGTCCCGGTCATCCGTCACCATCATGTGTTTTCCGATGAGACCGCCTTTGCTGTGCGCCACCAGGACCACGTTCCTCAGATCGCGGGTTTCGAGGTAGCGCTGACCGAGCTCGGCCGACGCCGTGACGGTCTTGCGGTTGTAACCGAGTTCGGGCAGCAGGTGGATCGGATGCCCGAGTGCGTGCAGCCTGTCGGCTACCGGTCGCAGGAACTGCCAGGTCTCGTAGACGCCGGGCAGCAACAGCACCGGCGGGCGAACGCCCTCGGAATAGCCGTCACCCTGCCCCCGTTGAACCAGGTGACGGGTCTGCTCCCTCATCTGGTAGCCGCGGTCGACGACCGAGAGGCCGATATCGCGCAGGCTGATCACGTTCCGACTCTACGCGCGCGCCCGCACGATCAGCGGACCGCGGATGCCGCCAGCGGAAACCAGGCCGTGTGCGGGGTTGGACTCCGCGATATCCACCGTCGCACTGATGCCCCAGTCGTGGTCCCCTGCCGGGTCTTCGAAGATCTGCCGCGCAGCACCTTACGGAGCGATGACGGTCCTGTGTCTTCGGGCCTGCGCCGTCGACTCGACGCGTAGCCTCCGAGGGTGAAGCTCCTCGTCCCCGTCATCGGTTCCCTCGTCGCCCTGCTGCTCAGTGGTTGCGCCGCCACCAGCGCCGCACCGACGCCTGTCCCGACGGGGTATGGCACTCTGCCCGCTCCCGCGAGCGCCTGGCCGTCGGCCCAGTACGACGCCCGGCACTCCTCTGGCACCCCTGCTGTTGGCCCCCAGACCGGGACGGTGCGCTGGAGGGCGAGCCTGGCGGCGCCATCCTGCCCGGCCCGGTAATCGAAACTGACGGGAGCATCGTCGCCGCGACGAATGCCGGCGTGCTTCATGACCTCGATCCCGCGACCGGAGCCGAGCGCTGGCACTTCGATGGCGGAGGCCACTATGGCGGCGATCTGTCGACGAGCCCCGCGATCCTGGCGGACGGCACCATCCTGTGGCCGGGACCGGGTGACACGCTGTTTGCTGTTGACCCCCACGGTCAGCTGCTGTGGAAGCAGCACTTCGGCGGCTTCGTGCTCTCCCCCGCCGTCGCGGGCGATAATCGGGTGTATGTCGCGGACATGTCCGGACATCTCGCGGCGCTGAAGGTAACGAACGGCTCTCATCGCACCCTGTGGTCGATCGCGCTCGGCGGTACGGATTACGGCAGCCCCGGTGTCGGTCCCGACGGCACCATCTACACGGCCACGCCGCTCGCCCTGGTGGCGGTCAGCGACCACGGCTCCTCCGCCTCGGTGCGCTGGCGATTCCCGGTGAAGAAGATGATCGAGGTGTCCAGTGCAGTCACCCCCGACGGGATCGTGGTGCTCGGCACAAACAACGCCGGGGAGCATGGTGTCAAGCCCGACGGCACTGCGTGGTTCGCAGACAACTCCGGCCGTGTGCGTGCCATCGACACGCGAACGGGAAAGCTGATCAGCACCATCCAGCCGATCGCGCCCGCGAGGGAGCATGCCTGGACCAGTGTCGCTGTCGACGCCAGAGACGACACCTACTGGGGCACGCAGAAGGGCCACCTTGACGGCTACGACCGCGACGGGAAGCAGCTCTTCTCACTCGACACCGATTCTGGCGTCGCATCGTATCCCGCGATCGGCGCCGACGGCACCCTATACGCCGGAACACTCGACGGGACGCTGTACGCGGTCGGCGGCTAGCGCCACCTCAGCCGCGCGTGCCCACCGCCGTGACCAGCACCACCGCAACACCCTGTACGCCGGACTCACCGAGGTCCACCGTGGCACCGATACCCCAGTCGTGGTCACCCTGCGGATCGTCGAAGATCTGCCGGACCATCCACACGGCGGGGCCCTCTTCGATGACCAGCATCGCAGAGCTGCGGGCATCCGCACCGGTGCCGAGCGCGTCGTACTCCTGCCAGTAGCCCTCCATCGCCGTTGCCCAGGCCTCAGCGTCGAAGCCGGATGCGGCATCCAGCTCCCCGAGCTGCTCGTAGTTCTCCAGAGCGGCGAGCTGCACCCTGCGGAACAGCCCGTTGCGCACGAGGATGCGGAAAGCCCTGGTGTTGGTCGTGACGTTGTGCGGCGCAGGCGGCAGCACGGGACCCTCGATGTCGAGGGCGGCACTCGGATTGATGAGGTCCTCCCACTCGTCGAGCAGGCTCGAGTCGACCTGGCGCACCAGCTCGCCGAGCCACTCGATGAGGTCGAGCACTTCTTCGGTCTTCGCCTCGTCGGGAATCGTCTGGCGTGCAGCGCGGTAGGCGTCTGAAAGGTAGCGCAGCACCAGCCCCTCTGACCGGTTGAGCTTGTAGAAACCGATGTAGTCGTTGAAGGTCATCGCGCGCTCGTAGAGGTCGCGCACCACAGACTTCGGACTCAGCTCGAAGTCTCCGACCCACGGCTGGGATGCACGATAGGTGGCGAATGCCGCATCCAGCAGTTCTTCCAGCGGTTTCGGATGACTGATCTCCTCGAGCAGTTCCATACGCTGCTCGTACTCGATTCCCTCGCTCTTCATTGCGGCAACAGCCTCGCCTCTCGCCATGAACTGCTGGGCCGAGAGCACCGGCCGCGGGTCGTCGAGGGTGGCCTCCAGCACGGAGATCATGTCGAGCGCGTAGCTGGGCGATCGCTCCGTCCCCTCAGACGGCTGGATCAGGTCGAACACCGCCAATGCAAAAGGTGAGAGCGGCTGGTTGAGCGCGAAGTTCGGCTGAAGGTCGACGGTGAGACTGATTGCGCCATCGGCATCCTGCTGCACGATCTCGGCCGTACGCAGGGTGCGATAGATCGACAGCGCCTGCCTGGCGAGTTCGAGCTGACGCGGACGCGGCTCGTGATTATTCTCGATGAGTTCGCGCAACTCGTCGAAGGCGTGGCCTCCCCGACCGATCACATTGAGCACCATGGCATGGCTCACCTGCATGCTCGAAGTGAGAGTCTCCGGCTCGGCTGCGACCAGACGGTTGAAGCTGGGCTCGCCCCAGGAGACGAAACCGTCAGGTGCGCGCTTGCGCACGATCCGCTTGATCTTCTTCGGATCGTCACCGGCCTTGGCGAGCAGCCGGGCGTTCTCAGTCTCGTGGTCGGGCGCCTGCACGACGACGGTTCCCGCGGTGTCGTACCCCGCACGGCCGGCACGACCGGCGATCTGGTGGAACTCCCGTGCGCTCAACTGGCGCATTTTCGTTCCGTCGAACTTGGTGAGCGCGGTGAGCAGCACCGTGCGGATGGGCACGTTGATGCCCACTCCGAGGGTGTCCGTGCCGCAGATCACCTTGAGGAGTCCGCGCTGGGCGAGTTGTTCCACCAGTCGCCGGTACTTGGGCAGCATGCCCGCATGGTGCACGCCGATGCCCGAGCGGATGAGGCGGGACAGGGTTCGCCCGAAATTGGTCGTGAATCGGAAATCGCCGATCGCCTCCGCGATCTCATCCCGCTGCTCGCGGGTGGCGATCTTGACACTGGTGAGGGCCTGCGCGCGCTCGAGGGCGGCCAGTTGGGAGAAGTGCACGATGTAGATCGGCGCCTGGCCGGTCTGCAACAGGTCTTCGACGGTCTCGTGCACCGGCGTCGTGGCGTAAGAGTAGTGCAGTGGCACCGGTCGATCGACCCCGACGACGACGGCTGTCTCCCGGCTGTTGCGCTTCGACAGGTCGGTGGCCAGCCAGTCGATGTCGCCCAGTGTCGCGGACATCAGAACAAACTGCACCTTCGGCAGCGTCAGAAGCGGCACCTGCCAGGCCCAGCCGCGCTCGGGGTCGGAATAGAAGTGGAACTCGTCCATCACGACCTGGTCGACGGGCGCGTCGGCACCGTGACGGAGGGCGAGGTTCGCCAGGATCTCGGCAGTGCAGCAGATGATCGGGGCATCCGCATTGACACTGGAGTCGCCGGTGACCATGCCAACGTTTTTGGCGCCGAAGATCTCGACCAGCGAGAAGAACTTCTCCGAGACCAACGCCTTGATCGGGGCCGTGTAGAAGCTGCGCTGTCCGGCGGCGAGCGCGGCGAAATGCGCGCCGACAGCTACCAGGGATTTACCCGTTCCGGTGGGGGTGCTCAGGATGAGGTTGGCTCCGGAGACGATCTCGATCAGCGCTTCGTCCTGCGCGGGATAGAGGCGTAAGTCCCGGTCTTCTGCCCAAGCGACGAAGGCGGTGTAGACGTCATCCGGATTGGCGGTGTCCGGGATACGACCGAGCAGGGTCTCAGACATGATTGGTCGCGACGAGCCTGTAGACGTGCTCCACATAAGCCCAGAAGCCGGCGACATCCAGTTCGACCGGCACCACCGCGTTCGGGAAAGGCGCATCGAAGTCGACGACGGTCTCGCCGCTGGTGAACTCTCCCCTGGTCTCCACCCGAACGAGCGCGGGACGTGAGGCGAAGAGGTCGGGGCGGGCAACGTAGGCGACGGCACAGACATCGTGCACAGCCTGGCCATCCCAGTCCGCATTGGTCGTGTCCACCCAGTAGGTGGCAAGGGGAAGGATGAGCTCGTCTGCCAGCGTGCCGAGGGTGGCGAGCCTCTCAACGACCGGCCCGTTGGCCTGCGCCTGCAGGGTGAGGTCGAGTCCGACCATCACCACCTGCCAGTCGGCATCGAAGACGATCCGTGCTGCTTCTGGATCCGCGTAGATATTGAACTCTGCGGCGGGGGTTGCATTACCCCTGGTGAACGAGCCGCCCATGATGGTGAAGGATGCCGCCCAGCGCGCGATCGCGGGCTCCTGCTTGAGTGCGAGCGCGATGTTGGTGAGCGGCCCTGTGGCGACGAGATGGACTGCGCCGGGCGTGGCGCGCAGCGTCTCGATGATGAAGTCGACGGCATGGACATCGGACAGCGGAAGCACAGGCGTCGGCAGGGTAATGGTGCCGAGTCCGCTCTCGCCGTGCACGTGGCTCGCCTCCCTGGTGTCGCCGAGGAGCGGCTCGCTCGCACCCGCGGAGACCGGTACCCGGTCGAATCCGATGTATTCACGCAGGGCGAGGGCATTGGCGGTGGTGCGATCGAGACCGACATTGCCGCCGACCGTGGTCACGCCGACCAGCTCGAGATTCGGGTCGCCGTGCGCGAGCAGTAGTGCGAGTGCGTCGTCGAGGCCGGGGTCGCAGTCGAGCAGGATCTTCTTCGCCATAGGTCAACCGTGCCACATCCACCGGGCTCCACCTCCCGCGCCTCCGACCGGCATACGACGGATGCCGACTGCAAGACACACGCGTCGTAGAATCTCCTGTGCCTTCCGACTCCGCCATCGATCCCTCCGATCTCGAGGTGACCCTTCGCGTACTCGCCACGATGGACGGCATCGACGAGGAGCATCCCGACTTCGTGGCCGTCCGCCGGGCGACCGCGCGGATGTTCAAGTCGGTGAAGAAGTCCCGTCGCCTCGAGAAGAGGGCCGAGATCGCTGAGGCAGACAAGCGTGTCGTCGCGAACACCGCCACGGGAGCATCCGACCGCATCGACGACGAGACCCGCGGCATCCCGCTCGCCATCACTGTCGCGGCGCCCACCGCGGGAACGCTGCTCAAGTCGCGCCCCTGCTACATCTGCAAGCAGCACTACACGCAGGTCGACGCCTTCTACCACCAGCTCTGCCCTGATTGCGCAGCAGAAAACCATGCCAAACGGGACGCCCGCACTGACCTCAGCGGTAAGAGCGCCCTTCTCACCGGTGGTCGCGCCAAGATCGGTATGTACATCGCGCTCCGCCTGCTGAGGGATGGCGCGCACACGACCATCACGACGCGCTTCCCCCGCGACGCCGTGCGCCGCTTCTCCTCGCTCCCCGACTCGAAGGACTGGCTGCACCGCCTGCGTGTCGTCGGCATCGACCTGCGCGACCCCGCCCAGGTCATCGGCCTCACCGACGCGATGACGGCAGCCGGCCCGCTCGACATCCTCATCAACAACGCCGCGCAGACCGTGCGCCGCTCCCCCGGGTCTTACGCGCCACTGGCGGATGCCGAGTCTTCACCCTTGCCGGACGGCCCGCTGCCAGAGCTGCTCACCTTCGGTCACACCAACGATGCCCACCCGCAGGCGCTTGCCGCCTCGGTCGCAGCGCACCCGATCCTCAACTCCGCCGTCGCCCTCACCGCTTCAGAACTGACCGACCTCGCCCTGGCCGCCGGCTCCTCGTCGCTCGAACGTCTCGCCGCAGGTACTGCCATCGACGCGGGCGGGCTGGTTCCCGATCACCACGATTCCAACAGCTGGACCCAGTTCGTGCAGCAGGTCGATCCGCTCGAGATGCTCGAGGTGCAGCTCGCGAACGTGACGGCGCCGTTCCTGCTGGTGTCCAGGCTGCGTCCGGCAATGGCCGCCTCGACCGCCCGACGCAAGTACATCGTCAACGTCTCGGCAATGGAGGGGCAGTTCGGTCGGGGATACAAAGGGCCGGGGCATCCGCACACCAACATGGCGAAGGCCTCACTCAACATGCTCACTCGCACGAGTGCCAAAGAGATGCTGGAAACCGACGGCATCCTGATGACGAGCGTCGACACCGGCTGGATCACGGATGAACGCCCGCATCCAACGAAGGTGCGACTCGCCGAGGAGGGCTTCCACGCCCCCCTCGACCTCGTCGACGGTGCAGCCCGCGTCTACGACCCCATCGTGCGCGGAGAGGACGGCGAGGACATCTCGGGCGCCTTCCTCAAGGATTACAAGCCGGCAGCCTGGTAACGGTCGCTCGACTATTCGGTCCCGTCGAGGAGTTCCTTGATCTGAGCGACGGTCAGCGGCACCCACGGCGAAATGTCGGGATCGGATGATGAGGCCTCAGGGCTCTGCGCCTGGTTCCACCATTTCGCCTCATAAGGCACATTATCGAACAGCACCCTATCGCCCTTGTCGTACGGGGAGACGCTGGACCACTCCACGTAGGTGCCGGTCGGCAGGGTCGGTACCACGATGGGCTTCTCGCCCTTCATCACCGGGCCGACCAGCAGCCATGGGGTCTGCCAGCCGTTGAGTACCGGATTGTCCGGCAGATCGCCGCGGGTCCACCACTTGGCCTGGTACACGTTGTGGTGCCAGACGATCTTGGTGCCCTGAAGGTAGGCATTAGACGTCGACCAGATCGCATAGGGACTGGTGGCCGGGTTGTCCGCGACCTGCTTGGCGTCGACTGGTTCGTCGGTGGTGACGATTGCTGCGGAGAGAAACGGTTTGCCGGTGATCGACTTGGCGAGCAGGTCGGCGAACCGGTTAGAGCCCTGGTCGACACCGCTGCACGAGTCGGAGACCACCTTGAGCGCCACGTAGTTCGAGCCACAGGTGACGTCGCGATTGAGCGACCACATCGACACCCGCCCGAGGCCGTGCTGGCGGGCGAAGGCGTTGAGCCCCTTCGCCGCGGAGAGCGTGAGCACCTCGCTCTGCACATCGTTCTGGCCGATCATCGGGGTCGCACCAATCTTGCTCCACAGCGTCTTGTCGGAGAGGTGGATGCCGGCCCGACTGTAGAGGATTCCGAGCTGGCGCTGAGTGGCGGTGAGCGCCTGCGTCGACCCGGCTAGTTCGCTGGTGCCTGGTGTGAGACTCGACCCGTAGTCCATCGTCATCGCGTTGACGCCGGCGATGTCGAGCTTCTTGTCGAGGGTGGCGCTCACCGCCTTCTGTCCACTGTCGTCGAGGCCACTCGGGGACACCGGCAGGGTGAGCCACACGGCGAGTTCCTTGCCTGCGTTGCGGCGTTCTTTCTGCACCAGTGCGAGCGCTTCCGCTCGCCGTTGATTGGCAGCAGTGTCGCTGAGGTTCGCCCCTTCGATGTCAATGTCGATCGTGGTGAGGTTGTAGCGGTCGATGACCGTCGAATACGCGGACGCGAGCTTCGTGACATCTGTACAGTCGGTGGCCAGTTCGTCGTTCGCCTGTCCGCCGAAGGAGACCGCGATGTCGCCGCCCTGCTGCTGGAGGCGGGCGATGCGGCGATCGAGATCGAGGGACGCGGATGCCTGGTCGAGCGAGTACGCCGTGCCCCAGCTCGGCGCGCAGACATCGCCGGGCGTCGACACGATGAACGACAGCACCACGTTCTTACCGGCCGCGCTGGTCGGAGATTCGAAGGCGAAGGACGGGGTGGCTGTGACGTCGGCATAGCCGGCAAACCAAGCCTTGGAGGTGGTCTCCGCTGATGCCGACAGCCACTGCACCCCGAAGAGCGCACCGCCGGCGACGGCACCGGTAGCCACCACAGCTACCATCAGCCGCGGAATGGACAACCTGCGCCTGGTGCGCGAGCGTGTGCTCTGCCCGCTCATGCGGCCACCTGCCCTGCGGTCGTCTCGTGCTCGTCGACAGACAGCAGCTCATCCCGTGAGCCTCGTGGGAGCATGGCCCCCGGATGCCCGTGGTACAGCACCGCGCGCCAGTCGAGCGCCTCAGGAGTCAGCGTCACCGCCGAACGGGACGACCGCGAGGGCTTCTCCACGAAGAGCCAGTTGGTGGCACCTACCCAGACGTCGACTATCGAGTTCACGATGCCGATGTACGACAGGATCGCCCAGCTCGCGAGAATCGCGTTGAAAGCGGCGAAGGCCGCATTACCCCAGTTCTGCTCCACGATGTCACGCCAGAGAGTGAACAGCGAGAAGGCGACGATGAGGTAGGGGGCGACGATGTACCAGACCGGTGCAGCGGTGTGGTTCTTGACCTTCGGCGTACGGGCGAAGGGAATCTTCTTGCCGGTGATCGCCTGCTGCAGCGACTTGAGCACTCCGGCCAGGTTCACCGGCAGGAGGATGAGGTTGAATCCGTAGATGCGCAGCACGTCCGAGGCCTTGTAACCGGTCGATCGCAGGTCGCTGGCCATCGCGAGGAAGTAGGGCAGCGCAGCGAACAGCACCAGCGGGCTGAGCAGTCGCGAGTCGTAGGGGTAGGCGAGCAGGAACACCAGGCCGAAACTCGCCCAGGCGATCGACGACATGTAGTTCAGTCGGAGAGCCAATTCGAGCCGGGGGGTGCGTTCGCCCTGGCGCTTGCGCTCCGCCATCTGACGCCAGAGCTTCGGGAGGATCAGCAGGCCGCCGTTAGCCCAACGACGACGCTGCACAATGAGCGAGCCGAAGTCGGGCGGGGTCGCGCTATAGCTCAGGCGCTCGGGATAGTTGACCAGCGTCCAGCCGTGGGTTCCGAGGTCGATGCTCGACTCGGTGTCTTCGATCACCGTGCGGTCCTGAACGTAGCGCCGGATCTCGAAGCCTCCAACCTGCTCGACCTCGACGATGTCTTCGAGCGCGTGCTTGCGGATCACGGCATTCGCACCCACCCAGAAAGTGGCGCCGAAGAACGACATTCCCTGGTGCAGGATGTGCTGCAGGTCGGTTGTCGCTCCAGCGAGTCGCTCGATACGGGTGCCCGCGCCGCGGAATGACGAATACGGGGTCTGCGTGACGGCCACACGTGAGTTCTCCGGCTGCTCGAGCAGGTAGACCAGTCGCAGGCAGTAGTCGCGCAGGAGCAGCGAGTCGGCATCCAGCGTCAGCAGGTACTCGGAATCCGGCACCCGCAGGTCTCCGAAGAGCGACTCGTCGACAGGACGCAGCACGACGCCATCCGGAGTCTGCTCGTGACGGTAGTTACCGCCCATCAGGCCGATGTACGAGTTCAGGTTCATCGCCTTGTTCGCCTCGTGCGAGACGGACGCGTAGAGCTTGCGTTCGAAGGTCTCGACCTCGGCGGTGAAGGTGGAAACGAGTCGCTGGTAGAGCTCAACCATGCGCTCACGGGGCGGAGCGGTGTTCTCGCTCGCCGCGGCGCTCAGCGCTTCAGCGATGAGCTGGAATTCCGCAGCCAGGCCGAGCAGCACCTCGTCCACGAAGAAGCGGTCGACATGGTCGGTGTTCTGCTCGGTGGCGGCCATCTGCTCGAGCCAGACGGCTGCCCAAATGTAGTGGTTCGCGAGATCGCGTACGGTGATCGGATCGACCCAGCTGGACGGGCTGAGCGTTGGGAATTCCCGCTGTGCGGCGGCGAACCGTGCCGCGGGTTCCGCGAGTGCCGCGCTGATTCCGACGGCGAGCGCCCTGGTCTCGTCGAGGCGTGTCGCGACGGCCGGATCGGTCGGGAATGGCGGGTCGTCCAGCAGCAGCACGACACGCAGCGATGGATATTCCTGCAATGCGGCTGACCAGAGGGTCTGGCGCACCACCTGCGGTTCTTCGGCATAGCTCGGAACGAGCACGGTCATCGAGCCGGTGTGGGTCGAGAAGTGCCTGTCGAGTTCGGCGCGGGGAACGCGCACGTGGCTGCGAAACCGCTGTAGTGCGCCCTGCCGTGCGACAAGGTACATCAGCGCGGAGAAGCTCAGGAAAGTTACGACGACCAGATAGGAGACGGCTTCCATGGTGAAACGGAAGTTCGTGCCGCTGTCGATGAACTGGCGGATGATGGTGGACACCACATAGGCGATCCAGAACAGCACGGTGGCGATGATCGCCAACCGGCCGAAGGTGATCCTGCGGTCGCTCGGGCGCGCATGGATCGTCGGGAGGGAATCGGTTCGCCGTTCTGAACCGAACTGGCGTTTGCGGGCAGGGGAAATCGTACTGTGAGTCGTCATTGGGGGGTAAGTCCTCGGGAATCAGCCAGCGCGGTTTCGGGTATCGCACTTCGGGTGGCCGAGGTAGATGCTATGCCAGATCGGGCGTTTTCGACCTCCCCCCTTTAGGGGCACGTCAATGAAAGCCCCCGATATATCGGGGTTCGCGGCCGTCCGGTCTGGCGAATATTCAGCCTGCGTTCACTTTCGCCCAAGCGTCGGCGAAGTTACGGGCTTTACGTCAGCGTTCGGCGCCGACTGCCACACCCGCTACCGTCTAGACGTGAGCGCGACGATTGACAACCTGCTGAGCGAGAACCGTCGCTACCCGCCGACGCCCGCTTTCGCGGCATCCGCCAATGTCGACGCCGACGAATCGCGCGTGGCCGCGGCCGACCCTGTGGCCTACTGGGAACGCCAGGCAGCACGCCTCGACTGGGCGCAGCCGTGGCACACGGCTCACAGCTGGAAGCCGGCGACACCGAACGGCGAGTCGGATGCCGACGGTGAACCCGTGCTCTCTGTTCCCGAGGCGAAGTGGTTCCTCGGTGGCAAGCTCAACGTCGCTGTCAACTGCGTCGACCGCCACGTCGATGCCGGCCGCGGTGACACGGTGGCGATCGACTTCGAGGGCGAGCCCGGCGACCGGGAGACCATCACCTATGCCACGTTGCAGCGCCGGGTTACACAAGCCGCCAATGCGCTGACCGCGCTGGGTATCGGCACGGGCGATCGGGTGGTTGTCTACCTGCCAGTGATTCCCGAGACGATAGTCATCACCCTCGCGATCGCCCGTCTCGGCACCATCCATTCCCTGGTCTTCGGCGGTTTCTCGGCTGAGGCCCTCCGCTTCCGGGTCGAAGACACCGGAGCGAAACTGCTCGTCACCTCCGATGGCAAGTTCCGCCGTGGCAAAGCGGTGGCGGTCAAGGCCAACGCGGATGACGCGGTCGCCGGCGACAACGCGATCGAGCACGTGCTCGTGGTGCGCCGCACCGGTGTCCGTTGCCATTCAATCTGTACGATTGACAAGTGAGTTGTCCGTCGAGATTGCCGCGTTGTCGGGCCAGCGCAGCATCGAAGTGAATGCACTAATGGGCAGTCTGTGCCAATCATCTTGTCCATATCGGAGACCAAGGCAGATGGGCATTGATTTTCGAGGTTTTCGGCGCGATATTCGAGGCCGTGAATGTCGATCTCAAATGCCCGGAAGACGAACGAACCCTTGACGCGGCACCTAATCGTTCCAATCGCATCAGTCAGGTGCTAGCCCTGCGGTGTACCTCGAAAGAATCCGCCAGATGGGGCGATTAGGGGGTGTCGCGGGTAGGCGCCCAGTTCACTGGCACGTTGTAGCCAAGCATCGCGATGCCGCTGGCCGTCCAGGACAGTGTTGTGATGCCCACATTGAGCACGACGGGAAACACTGAGCGGTAGAGATCAAGTGGGATCCCGAGCGCGTGGCACAGGATCAATCGCATAAGAGTCGAGTGCATGACTACCAACACAGTTCCGCTGGGATGCTCGGCGGCGATCTGCTCGAGCGCTTTCCATGCCCGCGCCACAGCATCCACTCCCGACTCCCCTCCAAGCAGCGGTGAAGTTGCGGGGTGGGCGACGAATTGGGCGGCGATGTCGGGGAATGCGGCCATCATCTCCGCGGATGTGAGGCCTTCCCCTTGGCCGAAGTCGACCTCGCGCAGGGCAGAGTTAACGCTGATCGCCAGCCCGAGGGCTGATGCCGACGGTGTCGCGGTGATCACGGCCCGTGAGAGATCGGATGCAAAGATCGCGTCGATCTGCTGGCTCGATGCCCAGAGCGCAAGCCTCTCCGCCTGAAGGAGGCCGAGGGGGGTGAGAGCGACATCTGAACTGCCGGCATAACGATTCTCGGCATGCGAGGTGGTCTCGCCATGGC
Source organism: Glaciihabitans sp. UYNi722 (assembly GCF_040549465.1). Taxonomy (NCBI): domain Bacteria; kingdom Bacillati; phylum Actinomycetota; class Actinomycetes; order Micrococcales; family Microbacteriaceae; genus Glaciihabitans; species Glaciihabitans sp. UYNi722. The sequence goes on from NZ_JBEPTL010000014.1 coordinate 81,054, forward strand.
GCACGAGGAAGAGGATCGTCATGCAGACATCCAATCTTTCGAAATGAGTTCGGCGACGAATGCGTCGTAGCGATCGTTCAAGGCTGCCGATGATGTCGGCTGCGGCTCCACGACCCGGCCGATGATCGACATGCGCGACGCGGTCTCGGGCAGTGTGGCGCCAACCGTCCCCGCCCAGGCGGCGAGGATGGCCATGCCGATCGATCCCTCGGACGATCGGGGAATAGTGATGGGGCGCTTGAGTAGGTCGGCACGCAGTTGCGTCCACCATTCGTTTTTCGTGCCCCCCCCTGACGAACTCAGGGTTCCGCCGACCGCGGCTCCGGCGCGGGCCATCAGGTCGAGGCTGAGTCGTTCGACGCAGGCGACGCCGAGCATGATCGATGCCAGAAGGAGGTCGGGGTCGAGCGTGCGAGCGGCTTCGACAAGGCTGTGATCACGACCGCCGATGCGGACGAACCCCCGCGCATCCGGGCGTATTACGGGGAATCGCTCACCGGTCCCCGCGAGCGGATAGCTCGTAGGAATCGAGTCGAATCCTTCCACGCGGCTCTTTAGCCGGTCAGAGGCACCGATCAAGTCGATCGACGGCAGCGAGGCTGAGATGGCTCCGGCTCCGACACTTGAGGCACCGCCAGGGAACCACAGCCCGCCATGGGGTGCGCGGTGCGAATAGACGGCACCTGCCCCGTCGGAGATTATGTGGTCAGTCACGCCTTTGAGCACCATCGTCGTGCCGATAACGGTGTGCCAGTCACCGAGACCGAGCGTCGCCGCACCCAGCTGAGCAGCGCAGCCATCCGTCATTCCTGCAAACACGGGGGTTCCCGCGGGAAGTCCGGTGGACTCCGCCCATTCTGCGCTCGAGTCACCGAGTTCTGTCCCGGGGGCAACAACGCTCGGCATTGTCGCGGGATCGATGCCGAGTGCTCTCAGCGCACTGACGGGCCACTCGAGCGCGAGCAGGTCGTATCCCGATTTGAGCGAGTGGCTCCAGTCGGTGGCAACCCGGGTTCCTACGATTGCCGATGCGAGCACGTCCGCCTGGTGCGCCAGGTAGCGACCGTCGGAGAGCAGACCGCTTCGAGCAAGCCAGGCAATCTTCGGCAAGGCCCAGGTGGGCTGGATACGGTAACCGAGCCTCGCCCACCGCGCCGGATCCGCTGCATTCGCTTCCGGCCCGAGAGCACCGGCCCGTGCGTCGTCGTACATGATCCCGGGAGATTGTGGCCGGCCCGAGTCATCCACCGTCGTGATCGTGCCCGATGTCGCGCAGAGGGATACCCCGGCAACGCGGGCGAGGGATACCGAAGGAAGCGAGGAAAGAGCGGCGGACAGTGCCGCCGTCGCCTGGGCAATCCAGTCGTGCGGATCCTGCTCGTGGCGATCGCCGTGTCGCTGGCTCGAGAGAGGCATCGACGATGACGCTGCGACGACGCCGACATCATCGACGACCGACACTTTCGCGCTCTGGGTGCCGAGATCGATGCCGACCCAGAGGGCAGTCAGTTCCACAGCTCTATTTCCACAGCGCACGCGCGCTGTCGAGCTGCTCGCGATAGCGCGCGTATCCCTCGTCGTAGAAGGCTGTTCTACTCGCATCCGGTTCGATCCGGCGGCGCTGCGATCTCCAAAGGTCTTCGTCGACGGGGCGTCCGAGTCCGGCCCAGGCGATCATGGCTGCACCGCGCGCACCGACGGCCGCGTCAGTCGGGATGAGCAGTGGGCGGCCGAGCACGTCGGCGAAAATCGAGGTCCAGGCTTCGGACTGCAGTCCGCCCCCGCAGGCGGAGACCTCTCCGTCGAGTCCCATCTCCTCGAAGCAGTGGCGCGCGGCATAGGCGAGGCCCTCGCAGAGTCCGCGTATGAGGTCGGCTCGGGTCGTGCGCAGGTCGAGACCGGTGAACTGACCTCGAGCGGAGGGCTCCACAAATGGAGCCCGTTCGCCGGATGGAGAGAAGAATGACAGTACTTCGACACAGTTCGCCCCCGGGGGGCTCTGCAGAATGAGGTCGTTCACGTCTTTCGGCGCGAGCGCGAAGAGCTCGACGAACCAATCGATGCTCGCGGTGCCGACCATTGAGGGCATCACCCGCAGGAAGAGTTCCCGGTCGGTGGTGCACAGCCACATCCCGGCCGGTTCCGATGCGGGATCGATCGTCGTGTCGGCAGTGAGCACCTGACAGCTGAGTGTGGTTCCGACCACGAGGGTGCCCTCGCCCGCACGAGTGGTGCCGGATCCGAATCCACACGCCTGCAGGTCATAGGGTCCGCCGGTTACCGGCGTTCCGAGCGGCAACCCCAGCAGTTCTGCCCCGTGCTCATCGAGCGCGAAGACGGTGTCCGACTCGGCCGGAGCGGCGAGCAGGTGTCGCCATTCGGCGATGCCGCACAGCGCGAGCGCCTCGTCCACGTATTCGCGGGTGCGCACATCGAGAAACGGGAGCGAGGCGTTCGAAGCATCCGTCGTGAGGATACCGGTGAGAGAGTGAATGACCGCGTCGACGCAGTATCCCGCAACGGCGGCGGAGGCGAGAGAGTGAGGCTCGTTGGCCGCGAGCCAGGCGATGAGAGCGGCGTGACAACCCGGGAAGAGGCCCGATCCGGTGAGCCGGAAGACTCGATCCGACACGCTGTCGGCTCCGCCAGTATTCCACTCGTCGACGATGGCCGAGGCGCGCGCATCCATCCACGAGATCGGTGGACGTACCGCGCGGCCGGCCGCGTCCCGCAACCAGAGGCCGTCCCCCTGACCGGTGATGGCCACCGCCTCGATCGGTTCCTTTGCAGAACTCGCGATCTCTCGCACAACGGAAGAGACCGAAGCGATCACATTGTCCAGGTCCTGTTCGACCCGACCGCCCTCCCCCTGCTCGAGCAGCGAACGCATACTGGCGGTGGCACCGACCGTGCCGTCGTGGTTGATGGCTGAGGCTTTGGTCATCGAGGTGCCGATGTCCACTCCGATGATCACCGGGCACCCGATTCGCCGAGGACATTCCACACCTCGGGGTTGGCGACGGCACGTGGTCGCTCTCCGCCCAGGTAGCGGGCGATGTCGGCGGCGGTGATGAGGGCGGCTCGCTGGGCCGTCTGGCGAGTAGCGCCGGCCAGATGCGGGGTCATCACGACGTTCGGCGCGAAGAAAAGCGGCCATTCCGGCGGAGGAGGCTCGATGTCATAGACATCGATCGCCAGGGCACCGAGACGACCGGAGGCCAGCATTTTGGGCAGGGGCGCATAGTCGAGGAGTCCCCCGCGCGCGCTGTTCACCAGTATCGCGCCGCGGGGCAACAACTCCAGATTCTGCGCGTTCAGCAGGTGATGGGTCTCCGGGGTCAAGCGAGCATGCAGGCTGACCACCGAACTTCGGCGGAGCAGGTCGGGCAATTCCACGAGCTCTACGCCGTCTGCAGCGACGGCGGCGGCATTCGCGTAGGGGTCATGGGCGAGCACTGTCGCACCGAAAGCGCGCAGTACCCGAGAAACGATGCTGCCGATGGCGCCATAGCCGATGAGGCCGACCGTTGCACCGTCGAGCTCAAGCCCGGCGTTCTCATAGGTGTAGTAATCTCCCCGCCATTGGCCGGCCTTCAATTCGCTGTCTGAGGTGACGACGCGTCGCATCGCCGCCAGCATGAGACCGATCGCGAATTCTGCGGCAGCAACCGCATTCCGTCCCGGCGCAAAAGACACGATGACACCGGCCGCAGTCGCCGCGGCGAGATCGACATTCACCGGCCCACCCCGGCAGACACTGATGAGGCGAAGCTCCGGGGTGTGGTCGAATACTTCCCGGCTGAACGCCGCCATCTGCGTGACGGCGACTTCGACGCCATCGAGAGCGTCGATCAGCGAAGGGATGCTTCCGCTCGCCTCATCCACGGTTCCCACACGACCGAACGGCTCGAGTGGCCATTCGAGAGTCAGGGAGGAGAAATCGAGGTCTGTGGTCTCACCGACGGCGTCGCGAATCGCGTCGATGAACAGTTCCGGTGCGACGAAGTAATCGCCCGCGGCGAGAATGCGCGTCATTCGGCTGCCTTTCTGAAGTCAGGCGGGCGTTGGCCGGTCAGAGCGCCATTACCCGATGGCCGATAGTAACATGACGCATGGTAATAATATCAACCTCGACGTTAGCTTGGCCGTCACTCGTCACCCATTTGTGCTGGCGAGGTGCACGCGCACGCGCTGGGATATCTTCTCAACCATCTCGGGGTCGACGTCGTCGGTCAGAATCACATCCGTGAAGTCGCTCACCGGCACGTAGCGGTGCAGGGAGGTCCGCCCGACTTTCGTGCTGTCCATCATCAGGACGCGTCGACTGCCGGAACTGAGCATCGAGCGCTTCATCAGCACGATGTCCTGCTCCTGGTGGAATGTCATCTCGGTACTCATCGTCGAGGTGGACTGGAATACGATGTCGACGGCGAACGCGTCGACCGACGAGATGCTCGGCATGCCGATGAAGGAATCGTGAGAACGCGAGTACTGCCCGCCCGCCACGATAAGGCGAATCTCATCGTTCTCCCGGAACTCCTCGATCACCTGTCGGTAATTTGTTATCACCGTGAGGGGACCACACTCGTTGAGAAGCCTGGCCAGCGACAGCACCGTTGTCGAGTCGTCGAGCATGATCGACATCCCGGGTTCCACCATCGAGAGCGCGACTTTGGCCAGCGCGCTCTTGGCCACCGACTGGGTCTGCAGACGGAAGTCGGAACTGCTCTCGAATACCGTCGTCGGCAGTCCGGAGACACCGCCATGGAATTTTCTCAGGATGCCGCGCCGCGAGAGATCGTCGATATCGCGATGGATGGTCATCAGACTCATCCCTGTGAGCGTGGCGAGTTCCGCCGCCGTCGCGGTTGGCACGCCGGCCAGGTGGTCGACGATGCGGCGCTGGCGCGCGGTTCGCGACAGGCGACTCGATCCGGTGCCACTCACATCGCCCTCGTCGCCGGGCTGGTTGGTGCCCGATTCGATAATACTGGTCGTGACTTTCGAGATGTGGCAAAATAACATTGCGCTTGACTTAAATAACGTCTTTAATGTTATTATCACCGAGTTGAATGAATCGTCGGGTCCTCAGCCGCGAATCAGTCCCAAAACCCGTGTGCCGTCGTCGCCGACGGTGAACCCACCACCAAGGAGATTCAATGAAGAAAATCTATTCACGGCTGTCGGTGGCCGCAGTAGCCGCTGGCATCGCCGCCCTCGCCCTGACCGGGTGTGTGCAGCAAACCGGAACCGGCGCTGCCCCGGCCGATGGCGCCTACAAGATCGCGTTCCTCATGCCTGACCTTGCGTCGACCCGGTACGAGCAGCAGGACAAGCCGCTCTTCGTCGCAGAGATGAAGAAGCTCTGCCCGAAGTGCAAGGTCATCTATTCGAACGCGAACGCGAGTGCCGACCAGCAGCAGCAGCAGGCCAACTCCGCGATCGCGCAAGGTGTGAACGCCATCGTCATCGATGCCGTCGACTCGAAGGGAGCGGCGAGCATCGTGAACTCGGCCAATGCGGCGAAGATCCCGATCATCGCCTATGACCGCCCGATCCCCGACAAGAAGGCCGACTACTACGTCTCGTTCGACAACGAAGGTATCGGCCAGAAGATCGCCCAGTCGCTGATGGACAAGCTGGACACAGATGCGCCAGGCGGCGAGATCCTGATCGTCAATGGATCACCGACGGATGCGGCGGCCGGCCTCATCAAGAAGGGCATCCACAACGCCGTCGACAAGAGCGACCACAAGATACTCGCCGAGTTCGACACCCCGGATTGGAAGCCGCAGAACGCCCAGGACTGGGTGAGCGGCCAAATCACCCAGTTCGGTAGCAAGATCACCGGTGTGGTCGCTGCCAACGATGGAACGGGAGGTGGCACCATCGCCGCCTTCAAAGCGGCTGGCGTCACCACGGTTCCACCGGTGACGGGAAATGACGCGGAGGTGGCTGCGGCCCAGCGCATCATCGCCGGCGACCAGTACAACACCATCTCCAAGCCGATCAAGATCGTTGCGGATGCCGCGGCCAAGGTCGCGTACTCCCTGGCGAAGGGCGACAAGGTGGCGGCCAAGACCAAGCTGTATAACACCCCATCCGAACTGTTCACCCCGGATGTCGTGACCATCGACAACATCAAGGCGATCCTGTTCGACAGCAAAATCATGACGGCCTCCGAAGTATGCACCGCCGACTACGCGGCCGCCTGCGCAACTGCCGGAATCCAGTAACACCAGCTCCATCGCTACCGTCTCGCCCGAGTGGGCGAGACGGTAGCGTCCATCACGAAACTGCCCCAGATTCATACTCAACGGCGAGAAGCAAGTGAGGTTTCCATGCCGACAAGCACAATCGATCCGACCACAGAGACGAGCATCCTCTCGCTGCGGAACGTCAGCAAGAACTTCGGCGCTGTCGCCGCGCTCACCGACATCAGTCTCGAGGTGGCCGCAGGCGAGGTCGTCGCGATCGTCGGCGACAACGGTGCCGGCAAATCCACACTGGTCAAGGTTCTCTCGGGGGTGCACCTACCCGACTCGGGGGTGATCCACTTCGAAAAGAAGGCGGTGACCATCCCGACGCCGACCGCCGCACTCGACCTGGGAATTGCCACCGTTTTTCAGGACCTCGCCCTGTGCGACAACCTGAATGTGATCAATAACCTCTTTCTCGGGCGCGAACTGCGCCCCGGTCGTCTCGACGAGGTCGCCATGGAAGTGCGCTCATGGGAGTTGCTCCGGCAGCTTTCCGCGAAGATCCCTTCCGTGCGCATCCCGATCGCGGCACTCTCCGGCGGTCAACGCCAAACTGTGGCCATCGCCCGCTCGCTGGTCGGCAACCCGAAGGTGATCATTCTCGACGAACCAACGGCCGCCCTTGGCGTCGCACAGACCGCGGAGGTGCTCAACCTCGTGGAGCGGCTTCGCGAAAGCGGGCTCGGGGTCATCATGATCAGCCACAACATGGCCGACGTCCAGGCCGTTGCCGACCGCGTCATCGTGCTGCGACTCGGGCGCAACAACGGCGAGTTTCGCGTTGGCGACGTCTCGCCCGAGACGATCATCGCTGCTATCACCGGTGCAACCGACAATGCCGTCACTCGCCGAACCGCTCAGGTCGACTTGCGAACGGCGCCCAAATCCGATCTGGAGATCTCCTGATGAGCACCGTTCCGACCAACACGAACCCGGTGGAACCGGCCAGCCGACCCACCGACCAGCAGGATGAACGCCTTCGAGACCGCTCGGGTCTTCGAGGTGGGATATCGGCTGCCATCGACCAGATCAGGGGTGGAGACCTGGGTGTCCTTCCGGTCGTTCTCGGGCTCGCGGTCATCTGGACCATCCTCCAGATTCTGAACCCGGGGTTCCTTTCCAGCGCCAACCTGGTGAACCTGCTCATGGAATCCTCGGCTGTCGGAGTCATCGCGCTCGGGATCGTCTGTGTACTGCTCGTGGCGCAGATCGATCTCTCGGTGGGATCGGTTAGCGGCCTCTCGTCGGCGATCCTCGGCATCCTCTTCGTGAATCAGCGCTGGAATGTTGCGGTGGCGGTAATCGTCGCCGTGCTCGTCGGCACGTTGATCGGCTTCGCCTACGGCCAGATCTTCAACCGGTTCGGTGTTCCGAGCTTCGTCATCACCCTTGCCGGCCTCCTGAGCTTCCTCGGACTCCAGCTGTTCGTGCTCAAGGGCAATGGTACGATCAACATCCCCTTCGACTCCCCGTTGGTGTACTTCGCGCAGCTCGCCTTCGTGCCGCCGATCCTCTCCTACGTCTTGGTCGTATTCGCCGCCGGCAGTCTGTTCCTAATCGGCTTCACCAACGCGCGGGCTCGCCGTCGGGCCGGGCTCTCGGCGCGATCGAGCGGACTGATCGCGGCTCAGAGCGTCGCGCTACTCGTCGTTCTCGGCCTCGTGGCCTACTACCTCAACATCACGCGCGGAGTCGGCTGGATGTTCGTGTTCTTCGTCGCTCTCGTGCTGGTGATGCACTACATGCTGACCCGCACCAAATGGGGACGGTCTGTTTATGCCGTTGGAGGTAACGTCGAGGCGGCTCGCCGATCGGGCATCAACGTGCGCTGGGTCTACACCTCGGTATTCATGATCTGCAGCACCTTCGCCGCGGTCGGCGGAATCCTCGCCGCATCCCGGCTCGCTTCCGCGAGCCAGAGCAGCGGCACGGGAGACGTCAACCTCAACGCCATAGCGGCTGCCGTGATCGGCGGCACGAGCCTCTTCGGCGGGCGCGGCACCGCCTTCGCGGCGTTGCTCGGCATAATCGTCATCCAGTCCATCTCGAGCGGGCTCACGCTACTCAACCTCGACTCCTCATTCCGATTCATCGTCACCGGCATAGTGCTATTGCTCGCGGTCACCCTCGACTCGATCTCCCGCCGATCCCGCACCTCACACGGACGGGCCTGAAGCAGCCGCGTCACAGTTAGTCGCCGAGCCGGTCGTCAGGGCACCGACCGCTGTCCGGTTCCGGTAGAGGACGGTCAACGGACGCGAAATCGGGTCCTTGAACGGAGACCAATTGTCGGGTTGGGCTGCCTGAGACAGGTGCCCGGTTAGAGACCGATACCGCGATTGTTCTTGACCTCTCGATCGGCGAACGAGGACCGTTTCCAGTTATGAATGAATTTCTGATCCCATACGCACGCGTGTCCACGAACGAGCAAGATCTCACCGCCCAACGCAACGCCCTGGAAGCCCTCGGCGTTCGATCGAACCTGATCTACACCGACCACGGACTCACCGGCACCAACCGAGCGCGCCCAGGCCTGCGCGAAGCACTCGCCGCCTGCCGAAACGGCGACACCCTCGTCGTTGCAAAACTCGACCGACTCGCCCATTCCCTCCGGGACGCGAAAGACATCGTCGACGAACTGACGGTCAAAGGCGTCAAACTCAGCATCGGCGGATCCGTCCACGACCCGACCGACCCGGTCGGGCGGCTGCTGTTCAACGTCCTGGCAATGGTGGCCGAGTTCGAATCCGACCTCATCCGCGCCCGAACACGCGAAGGAATGCAAGTGGCCAAAGCGAAAGGCCACCTGCGCGGCAAACAACCGAAGATATCGATGGCGCAGCACGTCACCTGATGGAGGTGCACCGCGCGGGCACGCACTCCACGAACAAGCTCGCAGAGCTGTTCAACGTCGCCCGCTCCACGGTTTACCGCACCGTTCAACGACAATCCGTCGACCACTGAAAGAACACATCTGCCGGCTCCCGTTGTCGAGCCAAATAATCCTGCAACGGGACAACCGGAACCGTCAATCCGAGGCCATGCGATCCGATGGCCGAGTCTGCTGTGCGCCGTTTCACTTGGGAACCTTCTGCGCTGCAGTCCGAACGGTAGGAGCGCTGAGCGCCATGTGCCCCGAAGTGGGGTCCAAATCGAATCTCAAAGCGGTCCTCCAAAAGGGGGACGTGGGGTAATCTCTTACCTACGCCGACGAAGTTTCCCGATAAGTCGGTGGGATACCCGAATGTGACGACCGCGGCTTTCCCCCGGGCATTGCGGCCGTCTCGAAACACGTGTCCGACTGGTGTTGGCCTTGGGTCCGCCCAGTGTGATCCAGCGCAACAACCCCGTATAAGTTGCGCTGGATCGCGTTCTCTCCGCTGCGCCCCCGTTTTGGGGTCTTTCTGCATTCAAAACCGCGCATGAGACTAGATCTTGTCGAGGCATTAGGGGGAATGTTCTTGAGGTTAATCAATGCACTATTCGGGTTGCAGCTCGGCCGATACGACCCCTCTCACCCACCGCAGACCACTAGTACTACAGTCGTGTTTATTTCATTGTCTTCGGCGTGTTTTGGACGATTTTTGGCGTTCCCGTGTTAATCCTTGCGGGTGGGCGATGATGTT
>NZ_JBEPTL010000015.1:0-89879 GCF_040549465.1 Glaciihabitans sp. UYNi722
CAAAAACCCGCGGCATACTGTTCTACCGACTGCTGCAACAAGCCGTCAACACCGACCCCATAACCCTGACCGATCTCTACGAAATCTAACTGCACCCAAGCAGACATGCAGAACACATATTCGAAGGTTGGTCAGCAATCTGTGGATAAGTTTTTTCCGCGCGATTGTGGAGGAGAGGACCACCAGAGGAGAAGACCCACAGAGGAGACCACCTAGAGCAAGAATGCGCAGAGGCAGAGAACCCCGAGTTCGAGATCAGCAGACAGGCCAGCCATGCATTCGGCTCTGCTATTGAGAACGAGGTTGTGCAACTGGTGCCAGTAACGCAGTATTCGTAGAGGAAACGTCAATGCTGACCACCAGAAGGAGTACGGCTTGAACATCGCCGATTCGGTCGCCATCGTCACGGGCGGAGCCTCAGGATTGGGCCTTGCCACCGCCAGGAACCTCACTGCGGCGGGAGCTCGCGTCGTAGTGCTCGACCTCGAGGGCCAGCGGGCTGCAGCCGAAGCCGCGCAGGTAGCGGGTACGACCTTCGTAGCCGCTGACGTCACCAGCGAGAAGGATGTCGCGGCAGCAGTCGGGCTCGCCACCTCGCTCGGTTCGCTGCGCATTCTGGTGAACTGCGCCGGCGTCGCCCCGGCGGCTAAGGTGCTCGGGCGCAATGGCACACTCCCCCTCGAGGACTTCGAGCGCGGCATCCGCATCAACCTGTTCGGAACCTTCAACGTTCTGCGGCTTGTGGCGGAGCGCATGGTCGGCAATGACCCGATTGACGACGAGCGCGGCGTGATCGTGAACACGGCCTCGGTGGCCGCATTCGACGGCCAGATTGGCCAGGCCTCCTATGCGGCATCCAAGGGTGCTGTGGCCGCGATGACGCTGCCGATCGCCCGCGAGCTGGCCTCCTCGCTCGTGCGGGTGGTAACGATCGCTCCCGGCATCTTCGAGACCCCGATGATGGCCGGCCTGAGCGACAAAGCCCAGGCCTCGCTCGGCGAGCAGGTTCCGCATCCGGCGAGGCTCGGCAGGCCGTCGGAGTATGCCTCGTTGGTGCGGCACATCGTAGAGAACCCCTACCTCAACGGCGAGACGATCCGCCTCGACGGAGCAATCAGGATGGCGCCGCGTTGAGTTCGTAGAATTGGTGGCGTGTCGACACACGCACCACGCCCCGCCCCCGAGCTGCAACCTGGCGATTCCTTCACCCACACGACGCCGCTTGACCCTCTGGCTCAACCGGTGCTTCACGACCTTGAGCGCGAGTACGACAGCCGCTACGGCAACATGTTCGGCCAGCCGGCATCCACGGAGATCTATCGCTACCCGCCTGAGGCCTTCACCGCTCCCGGTGGCACCTTCTTGCTGCTCCTGCGCGGGGGCGAGGCCATTGCGGCAGGCGCCTTCATGACGATCGACGGGAAGACTGCCGAGATCAAACGGGTGTGGACGGATGCCTCCTATCGCGGGCAGGGACTGGCCCGTCGCGTGCTGGCCGAGTTGGAGGCGGAGGCCGCCAGGCGCGGTTTCAGCCAGATCGTGCTGAGCACCGGCCCCCGACAGCCGGAAGCGGTGAGTCTCTACCTCGCGACCGGATACACCCCACTGTTCGACCCGACACTGGACGCGGAGACCATCATGTTCCACGAGTTCCGCAAGGATCTGTAGCTCCCCACTGCGAACTGACATCGCGAAAGAGGACCACGCCCCCAGCGAACGGCTCGGGAGGAGAAGAGCCCACGCCGTAAACTGGGGTGCCCATGTCAGCGTCAGAAGCAGTGCCCGCGATCACCTACCCTGAGGACCTGCCGGTCAGCCAGCGGCGTGACGACATCGCCGCAGCCATCCGTGACAACCAGGTCGTGATCGTCGCCGGTGAGACCGGATCGGGCAAAACGACGCAGCTCCCGAAGATCCTGCTCGAGCTCGGCAAGAAGAGCATCGGCCACACCCAGCCGCGCCGCATCGCCGCACGCACTATCGCCGAGCGCATCTCCGACGAACTCGGCACCCCGCTCGGCGGACTCGTCGGCTACCAGGTGCGCTTCACCGACACCGTGGGCAAAGACACCCGCGTCAAGCTGATGACCGACGGCATCCTGCTCAACGAAATCCACCGCGACCGCCTGCTCACCAAGTACGACGCCATCATCATCGACGAGGCCCACGAGCGCAGCCTCACCATCGACTTCCTCCTCGGCTACCTCAAGCAACTGATGCCGCGCCGCCCGGACCTCACGATCGTCATCACCTCCGCCACCATCGATCCGGCGAGCTTCTCCCAACACTTCGGTGACGCACCGATCGTGGAGGTGAGCGGGCGCACCTATCCGGTCGAAGTCCGCTACCGGCCACTGGTTGCTGAAGCGCCGGTCGAGGAGGACGAAGACGAGTCAGAGAGCCTCGCCGACCTCGATCCCATGGAGGGTATCAACGCCGCCCTGGACGAACTGGCCCGTGAGGGCAACGGCGATGTGCTGGTCTTCCTCAGCGGCGAGAACGAGATCCGGGATGCCGAAGAGTCGATCAGGGGCCGGATTTCGACAGGCTCGATCAGCGAGGGCACCGAAGTGCTTCCGCTCTACGGACGCCTCAGTTCCGCCGAGCAGCACCGGGTCTTCGAGACGAAGCGGACGGCGAGCATCCGTCGTCGTGTCGTGCTGGCCACCAACGTCGCCGAGACCAGCCTGACCGTGCCCGGCATCAAATACGTGATCGACGCCGGCACCGCCAGGATCAGTCGCTACAGCGTCCGCTCCAAGGTACAGCGGCTGCCGATCGAGGCGATCAGCCAGGCCAGTGCCAACCAGCGTTCCGGCCGGAGCGGTCGCACCAGCGACGGTATCGCCATCCGTCTGTACTCTGAAGAGGACTACCTGCGGCGGCCTGAATATACCGAGCCGGAGATCCTGCGCACCAACCTGGCGGCCGTTATCCTGCAGATGATCTCCCTCGGGCTCGGCGACATCGCGAACTTCCCGTTTCTGCAGCCGCCCGACTCGCGCGGTATCAAAGACGGGCTCGACCTGCTGCGGGAACTCGGTGCGGTCGCTTCGACAGGCTCAGCGAACGAGCCGGAAATCACTCGCATCGGCAAGCAGCTCACGCAACTGCCCATCGATCCGCGACTAGCCCGCATGGTGGTCGAGTCGAAGCAGCACGGTGTCACGCGTGAGGTGATGGCCATCGTCGCGGCCCTCAGCATCCAGGATCCACGCGAGCGCCCCCTCGACCGCCGCCCGCAGGCCGACCAGCAGCACGCCCGTTTCGTCGACCCGACCAGCGACTTCCTCACGCTGCTCAACCTCTGGAACTATCTCGAAGAAAAGCAGAAAGAGCTCAGCGGCAACCAGTTCCGGCGTCTCTGCAAATCCGAGTACCTCAACTACCTGCGCGTGCGTGAGTGGAAGGATGTCTACCGCCAACTCGAGCGGATGGCGAAGCCGCTCGGCCTGGTCGTCACCGGCCGGAGCACGAACCCGAACGGCATCCACCGCTCCCTGCTGGCCGGACTACTGAGCCAGCTCGGCATCCGCGACGCTTCCAAGAAGGACTACATCGGTGCCCGCCAGGTGCGCTTCAGCATCTTCCCCGGTTCTGCGCTGGCCAAGAAGCAGCCGGCCGAGGTGATGAGTGCGGAACTTGTCGAAACCAGTCGACTGTTCGCCCGCACCAACGCCGCCGTCGACCTCTCGTGGGCAGAGCCGATCGCGGGCGACCTGGTCAAGCGCAGCTACAGCGAGCCGCACTGGGAGAAGAAGCAGGGTGCAGCCGTGGCGTGGGAGCGCGTCACCCTCTACGGGGTACCGATCGTGGCGCGGCGTCGCGCCCAGTTCTCCCGGGTCGACCCGGCCTATGCCCGCGAGCTGTTCATCCGCCACGCACTCGTCGAAGGTGACTGGGAGAGTCAGCAGGCTTTCGACCGCGCCAACAGGAAGCTTCGGAAAGAGCTCGCGGAAATTGAGGAACGCACCCGCCGTCGCGACATCCTTTATGACGACGAAGCCGTCTTCGAGTTCTATCATCGACGGATTCCCGCCGACATCACCAGCCAGCGCTCTTTCGAGGGCTGGTGGAAGAAGGCGAAGGTCGAGACGCCCGATCTCCTGACGATGACGCCGGAGAACCTGGTCGACGAGCCCGAGACCGAGGCGGTCGCCGAGCTCGTCGAAGCCAGCTATCCGAGGAACTGGCAACAGGGCGACCAGCAGCTCGCCCTGAGCTACAGGTTCGAACCGGGAGCGGAGGATGACGGCGTGACCGTGCAGGTGCCGATCGCCCTGCTCGCGCGTCTCACGCCCGACGGTTTCGACTGGCAGGTCTCCGGATTTCGCGAAGAACTGGTCACCGCGCTCATCAAAGCGCTGCCGAAGAACATCCGCCGCAACGTCGTGCCGGCGGCGGACTGGGCTCGCAAGCTTCTCGCCGAGCTGCCCGCGGATCCCGGGCCCGAATCGCTCGAGGCCACCCTCGCGGCCGCGATCAAGCGACTCACCTACGTGCCGGTCACAGCGGACGACTTCGAGAACGACCGCATCCCGTCCCACCTGCGGATGACCTTCTCCGTGGTGGACGAACGTTCGCGGCAGGTGGCGAGCGGCAAAGACCTGCGCGCGTTACAGCAGCAGCTCAAGTCGACGGTACGGGAGAGCGTTGCGCGGGCATCCGTGACTCCGACGAACGCGATCGAGCGAGCCGGCCTCACCACCTGGGATTTCGACTCGCTGCCGAAGACCCTCGACACGAAGCAGGGCGCCAACACTATCCGCGCCTATCCGGCGCTGGTCGACAACGGCGCCAGCGTCGCCATCCGTCTCATGAGTACCCCCGACGACCAGGCCCGCGCGATGCGAGGCGGGGTGCGACGGATGCTGCAGCTCGCCATCCCCTCCCCCGTGTCCTACGTGCAGGAGCACCTCACCCATGCCGAAAAACTGACGCTGGCGCAAAGCCCGTACCGCACCACCGCCGAGCTCTTCGCGGACTGCATGACGGCCTGCATCGACGACGTGCTGCGCGGACGCGAGATCTGGACGCTGGCCGAGTTCGAGAGGGCACGCGACGATGTGTCGGCCACGATCATGGATGCCATGTTCCAGGCCGTGTCGGTGCTGAGCAGGGTGCTCGCAGCGGCCAGGGGAGCCGAGAAGGCGATCAAGGCGGCCTCGAGTGTCGCGCTGCTGAGTCCGCTGGCCGATTCCCGCGAGCAGCTCAGTGCCCTCATCTATCCGGGTTTCGTCTCGGCTACCGGAATCACGCAGCTGCGCCGCCTTCCGGTTTACCTCACCGGCATCACTCATCGCATCGGCAAACTGGCCGAGAACCTCGGCCGCGACAGGGTCTGGATGACCGAGGTGCAGTCCGCGACGGCGCGATACGAGGCCGCCGGTGGCACTCTGCCGCTCGCACCGGACTCCCCGGCGCATATCGTGCGCGCTCGCTGGCTGCTCGAAGAGTTGCGGCTCAGCCTGTTCGCCCAGCACCTCGGCGCCGCAGAAGCAGTCTCGCTCCAGCGCATCGCCAAGGTGCTCGCTCCGGCGTAGTCTCGAATCATGTCTCAGGCAGTCATCGTCGACGTTGTCCGCAGTATCTCCGGCCGGGGAAAGCCAGGGGGCCGCCTGTCGGCCATGCACCCTGTCGACCTCCTCGCATCCGTGCTCCGCAGCCTCATCGAACGCAGCGACCTCGACCCCGCACTCGTCGACGACGTGATCGGTGGATGCGTCAGCCAGGCCGGACAGCAGTCAGTCAACATCACGCGCAACGCCCTGCTCGGCGCCGGCTTCCCCGACTCGGTGCCCGGCACCACCATCGACCGGCAGTGCGGCTCCAGCCAGCAGGCGGTGGCTTTCGCGGCCCAGGGGGTGATCGCCGGCGCCTACGACATCGTCATCGCCTGCGGTATCGAACAGATGAGCCGCAACCCGATCAACTTCGCCACGCTCGGCGAAGATCCGTGGGGCACACGCGTGCACGAGCGTTACCCCGACGGTCTCGTCGGCCAGGGCATCTCCGCCGAACTCATCGCGGCACGCTGGAACCTCTCGCGCGAGGAGCTGGACGAGTTCTCGGCACGCTCGCACCGGCTGGCTGCGGCATCCGACTTCTCGAACGAACTGGTGGCGGTGGATGACGGCGCGCTCACCGACGAGACCGTGCGCCCTTCCACCACCGTCGAGGGGCTCGCCGGGCTCTCCCCTGCGTTCAGGGAGGAGCAGTACGTGACACGGTTCCCGGAGATCCAGTGGAGGATCACCCCCGGCAACGCATCCCCCCTCACCGATGGGGCCTCTGCAGCGCTCATCATGAGTGAGGAGAAGGCGGCGCAACTCGGCTTGACACCGCGCGCCCGCATTCTGCACAACACCGTGGTCGGGTCCGACCCGATCGAAATGCTCACCGGCGTGATTCCGGCGACCCGACGGATCCTCGATCGGTCCGGGCTGTCCATCGACGACTTCGACAGCTATGAGGTGAACGAGGCTTTCGCCCCCGTACCGCTGGCCTGGACGCGCGAGTTCGACGCCGACCCGGAGAAGCTCAACCCTCGTGGCGGGGCCATCGCCCTCGGACATCCGCTCGGCGCCTCAGGCACCAGGCTGCTCGCCACCCTCGTCAACACTCTCGAGCAGACCGGCGGTCGCTACGGACTGCAGACCATGTGCGAGGGCGCAGGCATGGCGAACGCCACGATCATCGAGCGGATCTGAGGGGCGCCACCCCATCAGCGCGGTGTTTTGTTATCAGCGCGCAGGCTGTAACCGCCGCGCGGATAACAAAACCCCGCGCTGATGGCTGGTGCGGCTCGGGCTGCTAGCTGATCAGTCGAACCGCGACCGGAGCGGCCGGTTCCGGCTTTGACGGCAACTCGCCGTCCAGCGTCTTCACGATCTCCTGCTTCTCGGCGATGTTCGACGTGATCAGCGGGAGCGAGCGGTCGACGACCTTGCGGATGCGGTCGCGCAGAAAGTCGCTGCTGACCCGGTAATCGGTGAAATCGGAGTCGTGCGCGTAGATGCCGAGCGGGAGGGTCAGCGCCTGGAAGAAGGAGAACAGCGGCCGGAACTGGTGCTCGATGATGAGGGCGTGACGCTCAGAACCGCCAGTGGCCGCGAGCAGGATGGGCGTGTCGACGAGGGCGTACTGGTCCACGAAGTCGAAGAGGTGCTTGAACAGCCCGGTGTAGGACGCACGGTAAACCGGGGATGCGACGACGAGCAGGTCGGCGGTCTCGATCCGCTGCAGCTCACGCTCCACATTCTCCGGCAGTCCCGCGCGATTCAGTGATCCGGCGAAAGACGGGCCGAGCTCGTTGAGCTTGATCAGATGAGCGTCGATCGGCAGGTGCTCACCGAGCACGACAAGGATCTCCTCGACGAGGGCGATGGTCTTGGACGGCGCCTGAAGACTCCCCGACACCGCG
Organism: Glaciihabitans sp. UYNi722; assembly: GCF_040549465.1. NCBI lineage: Bacteria > Bacillati > Actinomycetota > Actinomycetes > Micrococcales > Microbacteriaceae > Glaciihabitans > Glaciihabitans sp. UYNi722. The sequence goes on from NZ_JBEPTL010000015.1 coordinate 7,424, forward strand.
ACAACATTGAGTTTGGTCACCTGTTCGACGCTAATACTTGGGCGGTTATCCCGCGCCAGTGTTGCCTTGAGTTACCGCCTACGGGGTTGGCTCGGCCTCGTAGATCGCCACGAGCTCGCGCTTCAGCACCTTGCCACTCGGCCCGAGCGGGAGGATTTCGACGATCTCGACGCGACGCGGGTATTTGTAGGCGGCGAGCTTCTCCTTGGCGTAGTCGGCGAGCGTCGCGCCGTCGACCTCCACACCCGGACTGAGCACGATGCAGGCCATGATCTCCTGCCCGTGCGTCTCATGGGCGACGCCGAAGACAGCGGCGCTGGAGACCGACGGATGACCGATCAGCACCTCCTCCACCTCACGCGGGTAGATGTTGTATCCGTTGCGCAGAATCATGTCTTTCTTGCGGTCGACGATCCAGAGGAAGCCGTCCTCGTCTTTGGTACCGAGGTCTCCGGTGCGAAACCAGCCGTCAACCACGGCTTTGGCCGACTCGTCCGGCAGGTTGAGGTACCCCTTCATGAGGTTGTGGCCGCGGATGACGATCTCGCCGAGCTCGCCCACCGGCTGCAATTCGATCGCGTCCTCGACATCCGCCCTCGCGATCTCGACGTCGACACCCCAGATGGCCTGGCCGATGCTTCCCGCGCGCGGCGGACGGCCCACGTGGTTGAAGCTCGCGACAGGAGAGGTCTCGGTGAGACCATAGCCCTCGTAGATCTCGACGCCGAACTCGGCGCGGAAGCGCTCGATCACGGCGAGAGGCAGCGACGATCCGCCGGAGATCGCGTACCGCAGCTTCGGGCGGTCACTGGTCTTCTTGGCCGCTTCGAGCAGCGCGATGTACATCGTCGGTACGCCCATCATGATGGTGCACTCGTTGTCGATCAGGGAGCGCAGTGCGCTCTCGCCATCGAACTTCGGCAGCATCACGATCTTCGCGCCGACCCGGAACCCGGTGTTCAGCGTGCAGGTCTGGCCGAAGGTGTGGAAGAGCGGGAGGCATCCGAGGATCACGTCGTCGCTGCGCAGGTCGAAGGTGTTGAGCAGCAGGGTGTTGGTCTGCTCGATCAGGGCGAAGTGGGTACCCTCGGCGCCCTTCGGCTTGCCGGTGGTTCCGCTGGTGTAGAGGATCGTCGCGGTGTCGTCGGGCTGGCGCGGAACGTAGGTGTCGATCGGGTCGGCCTCAGCGGCGAGCTTCTCGAGCTGGAGGATGTCGCCGACCTGCTCCGGAGCGAGCACCGACAGCACCGGAATGCCGGCCTGGGCGCCACCCTTCGCCCCTTCGGCGAGCAGCGGAGCGGCACAGATGAGAAGCGTTGCGCCTGAATCGCGCAGCACGTACTCGATTTCGTCGGCCTTGAGCAGTGCGTGGATCGGCACGACAATGCCACCAAGGCTCAGGATGCCGTAGTAGGCCCGCGGAAAATCGGTCACGTTGGGGATGAGGATCGCCACCGGATCACCCGGCTTCACGCCCTGCGCCCGGAGCGCCCCCGCATAGCCGCGCGCCTGGTCCCAGAGCTCGGAGTAGGTGAACTGCTTGTCACCGACGACAACGGCAGTCTTGTCGGGCAGACGGTCGGCGGACTCCTTGAGAATCGCCGCAGCGGAGAGGGTGGAGTATGTCGGGTCGGTCATGGTTTCCTCGTCATCATTGACTGTGTTTTTCTCGAAGCTACGCCGTATTGCTGGGTTTTTACAGAACCTTCGACAGGAACGCTTTGGTGCGTTCGTGCTGCGGGTTCGCGAGCACCTCTCGAGGGTTTCCGGCTTCGACGACGACCCCGCCATCCATGAAAACGAGTGAGTCGGCGACCTCCCGCGCAAATCCCATCTCGTGGGTCACGACGATCATCGTCATACCGTCGAGCGCCAGCTTCTTCATCACGTCGAGCACGTCGCCGACGAGCTCCGGGTCGAGGGCGGAGGTCGGCTCGTCGAACAGCATGAGCTTGGGGTCCATGGCCAGGGCACGGGCGATGGCGACCCTCTGCTGCTGCCCGCCGCTGAGGTGCGCGGGGTACGAGTCGGCTTTGTCGGCGAGACCGACGCTGGCGAGCAACTCGCGTGCGCGGGTTACCGCCTGGGACTTCGGCACCCGCTTCACGCGGATCGGGGCCTCGATGATATTCTCCAAAGCCGTCATATGCGGGAAGAGGTTGAAGCGCTGGAACACCATTCCGATGTCGCGGCGCTGCAGCGCGGCATCCTGCGGCTTCAATTCGTGGAGCTTGTCGCCTTTCTCCTGGTAACCGACGAGTACGCCGTCGACCCGCAGCCGGCCGGCATCCACCCGTTCCAGGTGATTGATGCAGCGCAGGAAGGTGGACTTGCCAGAACCGCTCGGACCGACGAGGCACATGACCTCTCCGCGCTTCACGGTGAGGGTGATGCTCTTGAGCACCTCGTTCGAGCCGAAGCTTTTGGATACGCGGTCGGCGTCGACCATCAGGGTTTCGCTCATCGTGACCCTCCGTCGGAATGATCTGTTGGCGGCAAGACCGGCCCGCCGACAGGGTCGACCACGAGGATGACTCCCGTCGCCGTGCCGTCCTTCTTGTCGGGCCGGGCATCGCCGACCCCTCTGGCGAAGCGCTTCTCGAGAAAGTACTGGCCGATCATCAGGATCGAGGTGAAGAGCAGATACCAGAGCGATGCCACCAGGAACAGCGGGATCGGAGTGAAGGTCTCGGCCGAGATGTCTCGGGACCTGGTGAACAGGTCGAAGCTGTACGGCACGGCGGTGACCAGCGACGTCGTCTTGAGCATCGAGATCACCTCGTTACCGATCGGCGGGATGATCACGCGCATCGACTGCGGGATGATGACCCGCCACATCGACTGGAACCAGCTCATACCGAGAGCGGTGGAGGCCTCCTCCTGACCGCGATCGACCGAGAGGATGCCGGCGCGCACGATCTCCGCGACATAGGCGGCCTCGTTGAGCGCGAGGCCGATGATCGCGAGTTGGAACACATTGAGCGTGTCACCAGTCGGCAGCGTGATGAAGGGGTGGATGAACGGCAACCCGATGTTGATCACCGGATAGATCACCGAGAGCAGTCCCCAGAAGGTCAGCTGCACGTAGACCGGGGTGCCGCGGAAGATCCAGAGGTAGAACCAGGAGAGGCTCTTGAACACGGGGTTCGGCGAGAGCCTCATCACGGCGAGGATCACGCCGAGGATGATCGCGATCACCATCGAGTAGACGGTGAGCTGGATCGTGTTGACCGCGGCCTCGGAGATTCGGCGGTCGAAGATGTACTTGGCAACCGTCGGCCAGCCGAACGCCGGACGCAGCGCTGCGTCGTAGACGAACGCGGCGACGAAGATCAGGATGATCGCAGCGAAGATGTTGCGGATCGGATGACGCAGGCGCACCGCTGTGATGGGCGCCTCGGCACCGGTCGGTGGCACGTCTGCGCGTGCCACCGAACCGTTTTCTGCCTGGGGGGTCACGCTCTTAGCCGTTTGCGCCGGCGTTGAGCGTGATCGAGTCGACGCCGCCGTCGGCGACTCCCCACTTGTCGAGCACCTTCTTGTAGGTGCCGTCGTCGACGATGCTCTGGAAGGCGGCCTGCAGCGCCTTGGCGAGCTTGCTTCCCTTGTCGACCGCGAGGCCGTACGGCGCCTGTTCGAATGACTTGCCTGCGAGTTGCAGCTTGTCTTTCTGCTTGGAAATCGCGTAGAGGGTGACAGGCGAGTCGGCGCTGAGCGCGTCGGCCTGACCGAGCGCGAGAGCGTTGGTCGCCTGGTCCTGCGCGTCGAACTTCAGGATCTGGATGGCCGGCTTTCCGGCATCCGTGCACGCCTTTGACTTCGCCGGTACCTCGTCGGTGTCTTCATAGGTGGTCGCCTGCACGGCCACCTTGAGGCCACAGGCGTTGTCGGGATCGACGTTCTTGCCCTTGGCGGATGCCCACTGGATGCCTGCAGTGTAGTAGTTGACGAAGTCGACGACCTTCTCGCGTTCGACGTTGTCGGTGAAGGAGGAAAGGCCCATGTCGTACTTGCCACCGGTGATGCTCGGGATGATGCTGTCGAACTTGGAGACCTGATAGCTGGTCTTCACGCCGAGCTTGCCCGCGACAGCATCCATCAACTCCACCTCCCAGCCCTTGGGGTTGCCGTTCGCGTCCTTCGACTCGTTCGGCGGGTAGGTGGGGTCGATGCCGATGACGAGCTTGCCCGCTTTGGCGATCTTGTCGGGGAGGAGGGCCGCGGCCGCATCGTCCTTTTTCGCCGACGAACCGCCGGATGACGACCCGCTGGGGGCCGAGTTGTCTACGCAGCCGCTGAGCGCGAGCGCTGCAACGACGGCGAGCACGGGAATTCCGTATCTGAGACGCATTGCTGTTTCCTATCTGTTTCCTGGTGAGGTAGTGCTGCTGTTATTGCTGGTGGCGCGGAAACGCTGCCGATGAGACGACAGTAGCGGCGGAGTATTTCGGGCGGATGTCGGAGAAACCGAGGAGTGGTGCGCAGCGGGCGGGAACAGCCCACGGATTGCGTCACGATGGTCATTGCGATGACATCCTCGGGTAGTGAAACGCAGCCGCGACATCGTCGTCGTGACCGTCTTCGGAGCCTACACCTCGGTCGATAGCAGACCGTTCACCACGGCGCCGGGCGAAGCCACTCGAAGCCCGATGGCGGATGCCGCATCCAGTCGTTTCTCCGGAGGTTTCAATGCGAACCCTCCATAACCGGATGATTCGCGAACTGGTGGGCCGATTTCTCCGGAGAAACGGGGGGGGGATCGCACCGAAGGACCGAGACCCAGTGGCGCAAATAGTGAGGAGCAGAGGGTAATCCACCCTCTGCTCCTTGCTGCGGAAGTGCCTGCTGAGCGGCTCGCCTACGACTTGCTGCCCACCGTCGCCGAAGCGTTCGACTCGTAGGAGGTGTTGGTCGACTCGAAGAAGTTGACCAGCTGCAGCGTGTCGTTCGCCGCAGCCATCCACTTCGCCGGGTTGGAGACGTTGTAGTGCGCACCGAAGCCGAGCTCCTCCAGGCGGCGGTCGGCAAGGTACTTCACATACTGGTTGATGTAGGTGGAGTTGAGGCCGAGGATGCCGCCGGGGAGCAGGTCGCGGTTGTATTCCTCTTCCATCTCCACGGCATCCAGGATCATCTGCTTGATCTCTGCGGCGAACTCCTCGGTCTGCAGGTCGGGGTTCTCTTCCAGCACCGTGAGGATGAGGTTGATGCCGAACTTGAGGTGCAGCGACTCGTCACGCACCACCCAGTCCATCAGGGAACCGAAGTTGCGCAGCAGGTTGCGCTGGCGGAAGCTCAGCGCCACCATGAAGCCCGAGTAGAACCAGACGCCCTCAAGGATCACGTTGTAGGCCACGAGGTTGCGGACGAAGTCCTTCTTGCCCTCGGTTGTGGTGATGTCGAGAGTCTGCTCGGTCATCCGCTTGATGTAGCGAAGCTCGAACTCCTCCTTCTTCGCCATCGACGGGATGTCGACGTGCGAGTTGTAGGCCGCCTCACGATCGATCGGGAAGGTTTCGAGCACGTACTCGAACGACATGCAGTGATTGGCCTCCTCCCACATCTGCTTGGCGAGGTAGATGCTGCACTCCGCCGCGCTGACGTAGGGGTAGACGCCGAAGGCGAGGGCCTTGTTCACCAGCAGTTCGTTCGGGTTGAAATAGCTCATCAGGAAGGTGACGGCGTGACGCTCTTCGTCGGTCATCTTCTTGAAGTCGGCGATGTCTTCACCGAGCTGGATCTCATTGGGGAACCAGGTGTTGGCGACCGCCTGGTCGTAGAGGTCCATCGCCCACTGATACTTGATCGGTTTGAGGAGCAGCCCCTCCTGGAGGCCGGTTCCGAGAATTCCCATTAGTTGTTTCTTCTCTCGTCTACTGGCAGCTGTCGCACTGCAGTTCGTCCATCGGATCGACCGGGACGTAGTACTCGTCGGGGTTCATGTCTGCTCTCCCGACTTGGGTGCGAGGCCGCCGAAGCCGAAGCCCCTGCGTGGCGCGGCGGAAGCGGGAGCGGTCTCTGCAGCCGCCTCGACAGGAACGGCCGGCGATGCGGCACCGAAGCCCTTGCGAACACCGGTTCCGATCTCCTCCGACTTGTTGACCTTCACCGTGGACTGCTCTGCCGTGTGGCGCGGCTTCATGTGCAGGTAGTAGGTCGTCTTCACGCCGCGCTCCCACGCGCCGAAGTAAATGTCCATCATGTCGCCGAGGTCCCGCGTCTCGAGGTACATATTGCGGCTGATCGACTGGTCGATCCACTTCTGGGCACGCGCCGCCACCTCGAGGAAGGCGTAGGGCGAGAGCTGGAAGCTCGTCTTGTAGACCGCCTTCACCGCGTCAGGGATGGCCGCGACGTTCTGGATATCGCCCTGGCTGCGCAGGATGAGTTCCTTGGTCGAGTCCCAGATTCCGAGCTCCTGCAGGTCGTTCACCAGGTTGCGGTTGACCTCGAGGAACTTGCCGTTCGAGGTGGCGCGGCTGAAGATCTGCGAGAACTGCGGGTCGAGACCGGGCGTGGTGCCCGCGACGAGACCGATGGATGCTGTGGGCGCGATCGCCATCAACGTCGCGTTGCGCATTCCACCCCTCACCTTCACGCGCAGGGCGTCCCAGTCGAGACGCGTTGTGCGGTTGACCGTGATCGGCACTCCGCGGTCGGCTTCGGTGAGCGCGATCGAGTCGAGCGGCACCAGGCCCTTCGACCAGCCGGAACCCTCGAAGTTGGGGTAGATGCCCCGCTCGACGGCGAGATTCGCGCTCTCGTCGATCGCGGCGTACGAGACGTGCTCCATGATCTCGTCGATCAGGTCGTAGGCCTCTTCGCTCTCGTAGCTGTGGCCGAGCCGTTCCACGATGTCGGTGAACCCCATCACTCCGAGCCCCACGGCGCGGTTCTCGTGGTTGGAGAAGTCGGCTTCCTCGACCGACGAGCGCGTGATGTCGATGAGGTTGTCGAGCTGACGAACGGCGAGACGCGCGCTCTCTTCGATCTTGCCGAAGTCGAGCTTCGGCGCCTGCCCTGAGCCTGTAGATGAGTCGATCAGGTGACGGGAGAGGTTGATCGACACGAGGTTGCAGACCGCGACGTTGTCGACGTCTTGCGGCAGCGTGATCTCGGTGCACAGGTTGGAGAGGTGGATCGTTCCGGTGTTGTTGTTGAGCGCGCGGTTGTTGACGGTGTCTTTCCAGCACAGCCACGGGTGCGCCGTGGTCTGCAGTGAGATGAGGATCGATTTGAACTGCTCGCGCGCTCCGATCTTCTTGAACATGCGCAACTCGCCAGCCTCGGCCTTCGCCACGTATTCGGCGTAGCGAATGGAGAACGCCTTGCCGTGGAGCTCATTGAGGTCGGTGACCTCGAGCGGGTCGAAGAGGTACCAGTCGTCGTCGTTCTGCACGCGCTTCATGAACTCGTCGCTGATCCACACGGCGGTGTTGGCGGTACGGGTACGGCGGTAGGGGTCGCCGGAGTTCTGGCGCAGGTCGAGAAACTCAGGGAAGTCGAGGTGCCAGTTCTCCATGTAGAAGGCGAGCGCACCGAACTTCTTGCCGCCGCGGCTGACAGCGCGAAGAATCGAGTCGATGGTGTGCATGAACGGGATCGGGCCCGTCGAGGTCGTGTTGTTGGAGCGAATGGGTGAGCCCTGGGCGCGCAGCTTCGTTACCGAGAGCCCGATTCCGCCGGTGCCCTTGGTGAGCCACATCACGTCGCGGGTCGTCTTCGCGATGTGCTCCATGTCATCCTGCATCTCCATCACGAAGCAGTTGGCGAGCTGCGGGTAGATGGTACCCGCGTTGACGAGAGTGGATCCTGCGGCGATGTACTCGAGCTTCGACATCTTCTCGTAGAACCGGATGGCGTGCTCGGTGGGGTTCGCTTCGTTCAGCGAGAGGCCCATGGCGATGCGCATCCAGAAGTACTGCGGAACCTCGAGGGCGTCGCCGTTGCGGCCCTTGATGCCGTAGCGATTGTTGAGGGTGACCACGCCGATGTACTTGAGCAGCTCGTCGTGTGCGGGCTCGAGGGTGTTCGCCAGCAGGTCGAGGTCGAAGAGCTGGGTGAGCCGCGAGTCGAGCAGCTTCTCGTCGACGCCGCGGGTGATGTTCGCCACGAAGTGGGCGCGGTGCAGCTCGGTGAGCTGCTCAGGCGTCTCGTAGTCGCCGAGCACGCGCTTGTAGATGGTCTTGAGGTAGAGGCGGGCGGCGACGGTATCGAAAGCCGGGTCGTCTTTGACGTTCTGGAGCGCGACCTGGATGACGGCCTCATCCAGCTGCTGCGTCGTGATGCCGTCGAAGAGGGTCAGTTCGAGTTCGCTCGCAATCTGGGTGACCCAGGTGATGTTCTCGTCGAGTCCTGCGCTAGCGTGCTCGATCGCGAGGTTGATCTTGTTGGCGTCGTACTGCTCGCGCTGTCCATCGCGCTTGACTACCGTGATTGCCACGTGGTGCTCCTTATGCGTCTACAAACGCCTCTGCCGAAAACCGACCCCGACCGGCGGTTTTCTCTCCCCTGACGACTTCCGATGAAAGTCCGAAATTAGCTGTTGAATGCATCAGGCTGGGCCGCCGCGAGAGGAAGTCCAGGAGTTGCTGTTCCGCAGTCCCATCACTATATAGCGGGGCACTGACAACGCGGTAACCCCATATGTAGTGGGCGTGTCATCCACAGCTGTGCATAAGTTGTCGGAGTTTTGCACAGCCTGTGGAGAGTTTCTGCGACTCTGGTGTTCCACGAAGAAACCGCACGGTACAGCTAGCGGTTGCCCTTCGTGCAGGTCTGCTGCGCCGCGGTCTGGCCGGTGATGCTCGATGGCAGCACGACGGCGGCGTTGGCCGGAGGCACCGCGGTATCGGTGGCGCCGGGGGTCTCGGTCGGGCTCCCCGTCGGCGACGGCACGGGGGGCACGACCGCGTTCGGATCCTCGACGGCCGCACGTCCGACCTTGCCGCTCAGCTGGATCGGCTGGTCGGCCACCAGTGCCGCGTTCAGGACCTTTGCGGCAGAGCTGATCGGCACCACACGGTTGGGGTTCGACGGATCCGACCCGGTCGGATACTGCAGGAACACCATGTTGCCGAGGCCGATGGTCTTGATCGCGAGACCGATCTCCACCATCGTGGTCGGGTTCGTCAGCGTGTCGGAGAGCTGCATGTTCTTCACCGCCGCCTTGGCGAGAGAATACAGCTGGATCGGGTTGGAGAGCACGCCACCCGACGTCACCTTACGCGCCAGGGCCGACATGAAGACCTGTTGGTTGCTGATGCGTCCGAGGTCGCTGCCATCGGCCACGCCGTGCCTGGTGCGCAGGAACGCGAGGGCGGTTGAGCCGACGATGTTCTGGGTTCCCGCCGGAAGGTTGAGGCCTGTATAGGGATCCTTGATCGCGGTCGCAACACACACGTCCACACCGCCGATGGCATCCGACATGCCGGTGACGCCGTCAAAGCTCACCATGGCCGCGTAGGGGATCTGCAACCCTGTCATCTTCTCGACGGTGAGTACGACGCAGGAGAGTCCGCCGCGAGCCAGAGTCGAGTTAAACATGGCGCCGCTGGTGGCGCCGTAGCTGCCGCCTCCGGGGCGGGGGCAACTGGGCACCGGCACCATGAGGTCGCGCGGAAAACTGACGACCGTGGCGCTCTTGTGGTCTGCCGCGATGTGCAGCAGCATCGTCACGTCATTGTTACCGGCGCCGGAGCTGCTGGCCAGTTCGGACTTGGACGAGAAGGCCCCGCCCTGGCCGGTGCGGGTGTCGGTGCCGGCGAGCAGGAGGTTGACCCCACCCTCGATGGCTCCGATCTGTGGTGGTGCTTCCGTCTGTCCTGGCAGGGCGGCGAGATGGATGCCCGGCTTGATGCTCGAGGCGACATCCCAGACCGCGATCCCCCCTACAGAGGCTGCGGCTACGGCGACAACGGCAGCGGAGATGCCGAGGATCCTGAGGAGCCCGAGCAGAGGATGACTCTTCGTCAGCCTGCCGTGGCGCAGTGGCACGGCATGCGGACGCCGAGCGTCGCGAGACCTTTCACGCATCGTCATATGCCAGAGTTCTCCTCACCTGGTTCCACATGCACTCTATGCGAGGACGACTGGGTAGACGCGGTGAACCGCGCACGGCCGGAAAGCCGGCGGTGCCAGCGCTGACCCAGCCGTCGGGAATAGGGCACCGCCCGATAGGCTTGCATCCTCGTGAGCACCTACCTGAGCCTTCTGAAAACGCGCGGTGTGGCGCGCATCATGGGAGCCCAACTGGTGGCCCGCTTTCCCAACGGAATGCTGTCGCTCGCCTACCTTCTGCACATCGAACGCATCTCGCATTCGTATGGCGCGGCTGGCCTCGTGCTGGCGGCGACGAGTATCGGCCAGGCCATCGCCGGTCCGCTCACCAGTCGCTGGATGGGCGTCTGGGGCATGCGCAAAGTGCTCATCCTCACGACGATCGTCTGCGCGACAGCTGTCGGCACCATAGCCCTTGCCCCTTCCCTGCCGATTCCGCTCTACATGGTGATCGGTTTCATCGGCGGACTGAGCACACCACCGATCCAACCGGCCGTGCGCACCATCTACCCCAAGATGGTCAACTCGCGCCAGCTCACGCCGCTGTTCTCGCTCGACGCCTCAGCCCAGGAGGTCATCTGGGTGGTCGGGCCGGTCATCACCACGCTCATCGCCACCCAGATCAGCACGGTTCTCGCGATTCTCGTCGCGCTGGCCTTCCTTATCGGGGGAGGGCTCTGGTTCGTGGCCTCGCCGGAGGTCGGGCGGGTGCGCATCCCGCGCAGCAAGCGCAACCTCGGCGTGGTGCTGGCGAAGCCCGCCGTGCTGCTGGCGACGGTGACCGGCTTTCTCCTGGTCGGAGCCTGCGCAGCCATCGAAGCCGGCGTCGTCGCCACCTTCGGCGACAGCGGTCCGGAGTCCGGCATCGTTCTCGCGCTGTTCGCTGTCGGCTCCCTCATCGGTGGCCTGTCACTCGGCCACCTGCCGATCGGGCCATGGGCGCTCGCCCGGCGACTGTTCGCCGTCTTCGTCGGCATGGCTCTCGCCGCGTTCTCGCTCAACTTCTGGTGGCTTGCGGTCACACTGCTGATTGCGGGCATCGGCATCGCGCCATCCCTCGCCGTGATGTTCGCGATCGTCTCATCAAGTGTTCGCTTCAGCGAGACCGCGGAGGCCTACGGATGGGTCGGCACAGGTCAGCTCATCGGTGCGGCTATCGGCTCGGCCGTCGCCGGGTTCCTCATCGACAGGTTCGACGCGCCTGGTGCCTTCTGGATCGCGGCGGGCTTCGCGGCCCTCGGATTCCTCATCCCCACCATCTTCCGGCGAGCGCACCCTGACCTGCGCGGTCGTGACGCCAGCCCGATCCCCGATACCGAGCCGGTGCCGGTGCAGCCCTCCTGAGTACCTCGCGCCGGCTCAGCGCAGCGGCTTGAGCACCTCGGCCATGGTCGCAAACTCTTCGAAGAGCTTGCCGAGGATCGCGGACTCCTTCTCGCCCGGCGTGAAAACACCGCTGGAGACCTGTCCACCGGCGAAGGGCAATTCGACCTCCGCACCGACCCGCACCAGTCCGACGGCGATGAGGGCCGGCTCTAGCGCGATGACGCCACGCGTTCCGGCGGAGACGCCGCCGTAGCTTACGAAGCCGACGGGTTTGCGCCACCACTCCTGCGAGAGAAAGTCGATGGCATTCTTGAGAGCCGGGGAGAAACTGTGGTTGTACTCCGGCGTCACGAAGATGAAGCCGTCGGCGGAATCCACTCTCGCGCTCCAATCCAGGGTGTGCTGCTGGGTGTACTGGCGCAGCCGCGGGTGGTTGGGTTCGTCCATGAAAGGCAGATTGAGCTCCGCGAGATCGACAAAATCGATATCGAAACCGCCGTGTTCTTCGGCGGCGGTCTGAACCCACTGGGCGATGGGAAGGCCGATGCGCCCCGGGCGCACGCTTCCGACGACGATCATGATCCTTGACATGGTTCTCCTCTATGCAAATGTATCGACTTCGGGTGCAACGGGCCTGCCAGCACCTTCATTCCTCGTAATGGGGAAGTGGCACGAACCACCCTCCCCCATCCTGCGCCTCTCCGACGCCCATCGCGGCCACCCGAAGTCTCCGAAACGTCCCTGTTTCACCATCGTGGGTGCACCGCCTGGCGAAAGTAGCGGTCGTAGATGTCGTTCACCGCCAGGCTGAAAGCGGGGCTCAACTGAGGAACGGATCCGGCGCCCGCGTTGCTCTCGGCCTGCCCGACGTTGCGCGCGCCGGGAATCACCGCGCTCACCCCGTCGAGCTGCGCGACCCAGGCGAGGGCGGCCTGCGCGGTACTGAGCCCGGCTGTGGCAGGTTCGTCGGCGAGCAGCGCCGCGAACTCCTGGGCCGCACGCACGCCCTGCCCGAAGTCGACGCCAGAGAAAGTCTCGCCCACATCGAAGGAGGAGCCGTCGCGGTTGTAGGTGCGGTGGTCGTCGGCGGGGAAGGTGGTGTCCGCGGTGTAGCGACCGCTGAGGAGTCCGGATGCCAGCGGCACCCTGGCGATGATGCCCACTCCCGCATCGAGGGCGGCGGGCAGTACGGCGTCGAGCGGCTTCAGACGGAAGGCGTTCAGGATGAGCTGCACCGTCGCGACGCCGGGCCGCCCGATCGCGGTGAGAGCCTCATCCGCCGTCTCCACACTCACGCCGTAATTGGCGATCGCCCCGTCAGAGACCAGGGTGTCGAGTGCGTCATAGACGGCATCCGAGGAGAAGACGGATGTCGGCGGGCAGTGCAGTTGCACGAGGTCCAGCGTGTCGACGCGCAGGTTGCTGCGTGAGCGGTCGGTCCATTCGCGGAATTTGGCGAGAGTGAAGTTCGCCGCATCCTGATCATCCCGCCGCCCCATCTTGGTGGCGACGGTGATGGAGTGGCCGGTGTTGTCGGCGAGGTACCCGCCAATGATCTTCTCGCTGCGACCGTCGCCGTAGACATCGGCAGTGTCGAAGAGAGTGACGCCCGCCGCTGCGGACGCGTCGAGGACCGCCCTCGCATCCTGTTCGCTCACCTCACCCCAGTCGGCACCGAGTTGCCAGGTGCCGAGGCCGATGACGGAGACTGTGCGACCGGTACGGCCGAGGGTGCGAGTTTTCATCGGCCCAGCCTATGGGGAGCCGAAGACGAAGGAGGGGTGAGCGGATCTGAATCCGCTCACCCCTCCCGTCGGAACCACTCAGTCGCGCAGGTTCTCCTTGTACTCGTTCTTGGCCTTCGTGGCATCGCGCTCACGCTCGGCGCTCTTCACATCTGATTCGGCCTTGGCTTCGTCCGCCTTGTCGCTGGCGCGATCTTTGGTGTCCTCTACCCAGTCGCCGACCTTCTTGCCTGTCGCTTCTGCGGCATCCTTGGCATCATCAAGCAAACCCATGATTCCTCCTTCAATCGTTGAAACGAACGGTAGTCCCCTTCTCGCCCCGCGCCACCCCTGCCGATCGACTTCCAGAGTTCTCCCAGACGCGATGGGCCAATCGTGACGCGCGAATCGTGAGAAACGTTGGGTAGCGGTGCGGTTCACGCGGTCATTACCGTGAGGGCATGAGGCGATTACTGGTTCCTACGGCACTGGCACTCTGCGCGCTCGCGCTGGCGGGCTGCACGTCCTCGGCTGGATCGAGCAGCTCGAGCGGCGGGTCATCCGCGGTCGCTCCCGCCGGTCCATCGAAGGTCGACACCGCTGAGGGCGCCGCCTCAACGGCGCAGAATGCCGACAGCCGACAGGTGATCACCACCGGCTCCGTGACGATCACCGTCGACAGGCCCGCAGCCGCCGCGGACGAGGCGGTGACGATCGTCGAGAACGCGGGCGGCCGCGTGGACGGCCGCACCGAGAAAGCACCGGTCGACGGCGACCGCGGCAGCGCGCAGCTCACGGTTCGCATCCCTTCGGCGAAACTCACGACGACACTCGACGCGCTCAAGAAGGTCGGAACAGTCGAAGACCTGTCGATCTCGAAGCAGGATGTGACCGCGCACGCCAAGGACCTCGCGGCACGGATCACCGCACTGCACGCCTCCGTCGACCGGCTGGTCGACCTGATGTCGAAGGCCGCGACGACCGCGGACCTCATCACCATCGAGTCGGCCCTCTCCGATCGCCAAGCCAACCTGGAGAGCCTCGAGTCGGAGAAGCGGTCCATCGACGACCAGGTCGACCTCTCCACCATCACTCTCACTCTCGGCTCGACGGCCACCGCGCCGGCCCACCTGCCCGACACCTTCCTCTCCGGGCTGCTGACCGGGTGGAACTCCTTCGTCGCCTTCTTCTCCGGCCTGATCGTTGTGCTCGGCGTACTTCTGCCCTGGCTGGCGCTCCTCGGAGTGATCGCGATCGTGCTGCTCCTGGTCCTGCGGCGCAATCGCCGGAAGTCTGCGGAACTCACCGCCGCAGGTCCGACCGCCGCGCCCTGATCCGCTGCCGATCCTTCCTAAACTGATGTCATGACTTCAGTGAACTGGGCTGGCAACTACACCTATCGCGCCGAAAGCCTGGTGAAGCCGCGTTCTGTGGAGGAACTGCAGGATGTCATTGCTGGCGCGAAGCAGGTGAAGGCTCTCGGCAGCAGGCATTCCTTCAACGATGTGGCCGACTCCCCCGGCATCCAGGTCTCGCTCGAGAACCTGCCAGCCGAGCTCACGATCGACGAGGCGGCACACACTGTCACTGTCAACGCCGGCGCTCGCTACGGCGAATTCGTCGAGCGACTGAATGACGCGGGCTGGGCCATCCACAATCTCGCCTCCCTTCCGCACATCTCGGTGGCCGGTGCGATCTCGACGGGAACGCACGGGTCGGGCGACGGCAACCTCAACCTCGCGGCTGTCGTCGCGGGACTCGAACTAATCACCGCCGACGGCCTCACGCTGAGTGTGAAGCGCGGCGATCCCAGTTTCGAGGGAACCGTCGTGGCCGTCGGCGCCCTCGGAATCGTCACGCGCGTGACCCTCGACATCGAGCCGACATTCGATGTACGCCAGGATGTGTTCGTGAACCTCGGCTGGCCTGCGCTGCGCGATCACTTCAACGAACTCACCTCGAGCGCCTACAGCGTGAGCATGTTCACGGACTGGGGCGAACAGGGCGCGAACCAGGTCTGGCTGAAGAGCAGAGTGGATGTCGGCACCGCAGCTTCGCAGCAGCAGGAACTGTTCGGCGCGACACGGGCCACCCATGCAATGCACCCGCTTCCCGACGGACCGAGTGCCAACAGTACTGAGCAGGGCGGCGTGCCCGGACCGTGGTGGAACCGCCTGGCCCACTTCACACTCGAGTTCACGCCGAGTGACGGGCAGGAACTGCAGTCAGAGTACCTGTTCGGGCGCGAGCACGCCATCGACGCGATCGAGGCCATGCGCGCCCTTCAGCCCCGGCTGGCACCGCATCTCATGGTCGCCGAGATCCGCACCATGAGGGCTGACGACCTCTGGCTCAGTCCCGCCTACGGTCGCGACACCGTCGGCCTGCACTTCACCTGGAAACAGGATGATGCGGTGCAGGAGCTGCTGCCACTGATGGAGGACGCACTGGCTCCTTTCGACGCCCGCCCGCACTGGGGAAAGCTCTTCACGACGAACGCTGCGCGTCTCTTGGAGCTGTATCCGAAACTCCCGGAGTTCCGCGAACTGGCCGGGCGGCTCGACCCGAACGGCAAGTTCCGCAACCCCTACCTGGATCGCACGATCTTCGGCGCATGACCGTGGTGCGCAGCTGCGGCATCCTGCTTTATCGGAGTACTGTCGGCGTCGTGGAGGTCTGGCTCGGTCACATGGGCGGCCCGTTCTGGGCGAAGAAGGATGCCGCGGCCTGGTCGATCCCGAAGGGCGAGCCGCTCGAGGGCGAGGCCGACCTCGCCGCCGCCCTGCGCGAGTTCGCGGAGGAGATCGGAACACCCGCACCCGACATCGACTACGTCCGCCTCGGCGACTTCCGGCAGTCATCAGGCAAGGTCGTGACCGTCTTCGCCGCTGAGAGCGATTTCTTTGTCGAATCGGTGACCAGCAACAGTTTCGATCTCGAGTGGCCGCCGCGCTCCGGTCGCATCCAGCATTTTCCCGAGATCGACGACGCGCGGTGGCTCACCCTTGACGAGGCGCGTACGAAGATCGTGAAGGGGCAGTTGCCGGCGCTCGACGCCCTGGCGGTGAGCCGCAGGGGATGAACACCGAGCGACCCTCCCGTCATCCATCCGCTGTTGTTTCGGCGGTCCGCTGCTGTCGAAACAGCGACGGACCGCCGAAACAACAGCGCTAATGACTGGCGGTTACGGAGCGCCTTACAGCCGCTGAGTTCTCGACAGCACCGTCTGGATGATCACCACGATCGCCAGGAAGACACCCGATACGACCGACTGCACCGACGAGCTGAGTGACCCGACCTGGTTGATCATGTTCTGGATCACCGCCAACAGCAGCACCCCGGCGAGCGTCCCAATCAGGCTGCCTCGCCCGCCGACCAGCAGCGTGCCGCCGATCACCACCGCAGAGATCGCGCTCAGCTCGAGACCGACGCCGACGGTCGGGACACCGGATGACGAATAGGCCGCGTTGAGCGCCCCTGCGAGTCCCGCGCAGAGGCCGCTGAGCACGTACACACCGAACTTCACGCGAGCGACGGGGAGGCCCATGAACGTGGATGCGCTCTCCGAACCGCCGACCGCGAGCACGGCCTGGCCTCCGCGCGACCGGGTGAGCAGCACCGTTCCGAGCACAATGCCGATCACGGCGATCACCACCGTCCAGTGGATGCCGAACACGCCACCCTGCCCGAGGGCGACGAGTGCCTTGTCTTTGATGAGCGGTGTGGTCGACCCGCCGTTGGTCACCGCGAGAACCAGGCCACGCACGGCGAGCAGTCCGGCCAGCGTCACGATGAACGGAGCCATCTTGCCGTAGGCCACGAGAAAACCCTGGGCGAGACCGATCGCTCCGCAGACCAGCAGAGGCAGGGCGAGCCCGCCGATGATGCCGAAACTCGATCCGTAGGCGGCGAGCACTCCACCGAGAGCGAAGACCGAGCCCACCGAGAGGTCGATGCCGCCGGTGAGAATCACGAAGGTCATGCCGATCGCCACGATCAGCGGGAACGACGATTGCGTCGCGATATTCGAGATGTTGCTCAGCGTGAGAAAGGTGGGGAACGAGAAGCTGGCGACGATCACGAGCAGGGCGAGCACGATCGCTGCACCGTAGCCCTGGAGCACGCCGGCGATACGCTCGCGGCGGGCCTGGTCGCCGGTAGTCGGTCCCGCGCTGGGTTCGATGGCGACGCTCATCGTGCTGACGCCCTTCCGCGCTGGAGATATACCGCGAAGAGAATGATGACCGCCTGCGTGATCTGCGAGAAGGCATCCGGCACATTGTGTTTGATCAGGGTGGCACTGATGAACTGCAGCAGCAGCGCGCCTGCGACGGTACCCGCGACCTTGACCTGCCCTCCGGTAAGCGGTGTTCCACCGACCACGACGGCGGTGATCGCCGACAGCTCGATGAGGTTGCCCAGGGTCGAAGGTACCGATGCGCCAAGCCGCGCCGTGCCGATGACGCCAGCGACCGAGGCGAGTCCGGCGCAGAGGATATAGGTGAAGAGCAGTATCCGTTTCACCGGCAGGCCGGAGAGCTCCGCCGCCCGGCGACTGCCACCAATCGCTATCAGCTGTTTACCGAAGGTGGTGCGGTTCACCAGCAGGGCGATGGCGAGAACCAGCACGACGGCGATGATCACGCTGTAAGGGATGCCGACGATAGATCCACGTCCGATCGCGAGGAGGTTCGGATCGATCACCGACTTGAGCTGCTCGTTCGCGATGAGCAGGGCGATACCGCGACCGGCGACCATGAGCGAGAGGGTCGCGACGATCGGTTGCACCCCAATGAAGGCCACCAGAGATCCGTTGATCAGACCGACGACAGCACCGACCACGATGGCGATGATCACGACCGGGATGAGGCCGTATCCGATGTAGAGCGGGATGACCGCCGCGGCGAGCGCCATGACCCCGCCGACCGAGAGGTCGATACCCTCTGTACCGATCACCAGGGCCATGCCGAGGGCGACGATGAGCACGGGAACGACCTGCACAAACTGGGTGCGGAAGTTGTCGAGCTGGAAGAAGTTGGGCGTGAACACGAGGTTATAGAGCAGCAGGAAGACGATGGCGATGTAGACGCCGTAGCGCTGCAGGATGCTGAGTGCTGCCGCGGCGCGCGGCAGCGAGATGGTGACGGATCCCTGGGTCATTCGCTGTCTCCCGCCTGGTCCTCGTCGCCGGCGAGCGCGGCGAGGAGGTGTTCTTCGTCGACGTCGTCGCCATCGAGCTCTGCTTCGATCTCGCCGTCGCGTAGCACGATGACGCGGGCCGATCCTTCCACGACCTCTTCGACCTCGGAGGAAACCAGCACGATCGCGAGCCCCTCACCGGCCAGCTCGTCGATGAGTGCCTGCACCTCCGCCTTGGCGCCGACGTCGATACCCCTGGTCGGCTCGTCGAGCAGTAGCACCTTGGGACTCATGGCCAGCCAGCGGGCGATCATCACCTTCTGCTGGTTTCCGCCGGAGAGCTCCGACACGATCTGGTCGGGGCTCGATGCCTTGATGTGCAGCCGCTTCATGAAGACGTCGACCACGGCATCCTGGTTGCTCCTGGAGGAGAATCCGCCGCGGGAGAGTCGCGGAAGGGCGGCGAGCACGATGTTGTCGCGCACCGAAAGGTTCGGCACGATGCCCTCAACCTTGCGGTCCTCCGGCAGCATCACGATGCCGGCGCGGATGGCGGCGGGAACGGAACCGCTGCGCACCGCCTTGCCGTCGATGCTGACCGAGCCGCGATCCAGCTGCATCACGCCGGCGAGAGCTTTGAGAGTCTCCGAGCGACCGGAACCGAGCAACCCGCCGAGACCGACGACCTCCCCCGGTCGAATATGCAGGCCGATGCCCTCGATCTGATGCTTGCGGCTGAGGTCTTTCGCCACCAGCACCGGCGGCGCATCGCTGGAGTGCACGGAACTGAACGCCGTCATCCCGCCGCGTTTCACCTTCTCGACGGATCGTCCGAGCATCAGTGAGATGAGTTCTACGCGTGGCAGCGCGCTGAGCGCACCGGTGTGCACCACCCTGCCATCGCGCAGCACCGTTACGCGTTCGGCGACCCGATAGATCTCGTCCATCCGGTGGCTGACGTAGACGATGGCGATACCCTGCTCCCTGAGCAGCGAGACCACCGAAAACAGCGTCTCTACCTCACGAGCTTCGAGCGACGAGGTCGGCTCGTCCATGATCACGACGCGAGCGTTGATGCTCACGGATCGGGCGAGTGCGACCATCTGCTGGACGCCGAGGGCGAGGCTTCGAAGTGGCTTGCGCACGTCGACATTGATGCCGTAGGTGTCGAGAAGGGCACGGGCATCCGCGTACATCCGCGTGAAGTCGATGAGACCGAAACGGTTTCGTGGTTCGCGACCGAGGAAGATGTTCTGCGCCACCGACATCAGCGGGATCAGGTTCACCTCCTGGTAGATCGTGCTGACTCCCGCGCGCTGGGCGTCGAGCGGCCGGGCGAATTTTGCGGCACTTCCACCGAGCAGTAACTGGCCATCGTCCGGTTGGTAGACACCGGTGAGCACCTTGATGAGCGTGGACTTCCCCGCGCCGTTCTCCCCCATGAGGGCGAGACTCTCGCCGGGGCGAACGGCGAAGTCGACGGAGTCGAGGGCGGTGACGCCGGCGAATTTCTTCGTCACCCCTCGTGCTTCCAGCACCGGTGTGGCTGTATGGTCGGCGGACTCGTCGGTCATGACCATGCCTCCTTGCGATCGTCATTGATACGGCTACCTCGCGTGGCCAGCGCACCGGCGGCGATGCCGTCGGTGCGCTGGCCGAGGTGCCTTAGAAGGCGGAATCCACCTTGTTGGCAGCGTTGGAAGGATCGTACTCCGAGTCCTGGATCACGATGTCCTGGCCGACAGGGCTTCCGGAGAGGAAGGTCTTCAGGGTCGCGAAGGCGAGCGGACCGAACCGCGGGTTCGACTCGATGACACCGTTGTACGAACCGGCCACGATCTGCTGCACAGCGTTCTTGGTTCCGTCGATCGAGTAAATCTGGATGTCTTTGCCTGCGGTCTTACCAGCCGCGAGGATGGCCGCCTGGGCGCCGAGCCCCATCTCGTCGTTCTCCGCATAGACCGCGGTGATCTCCGGATGCGACTGCAGCAGCTGCTCGGTCACCGACTGGCCCTTGTCACGAGCGAAGTCACCGGTCTGCTGGGCGACGATCTTGATGTCGGGCGCCTTAGCAGTGAGCTGGTCGACGAAACCCTTAGTGCGGTCGGTGGTCACACCGTTGCCGGAGGAGCCGAGGAGGATCGCGACATTGCCCTTGCCGCCGGTGCCCTTGATCAGCTGGTCGGCTGCGCGCTTGCCCTGCTCGACGAAGTTCGACCCGAGGAACGAGACGTAGTCGGTGCAGGCGGTGGCGTTGAGCTTGCGGTCCACGGTAAGCACCGGGATGTTCTTGTCACGGGCAGCCTTGAGCGCCGGTTCAAGGCCATCGGAGTTCAGCGGGGCGACGATCAGCACGTTCGCGCCCTGGGAAATCAGGTCCTGGATGTCGGAGATCTGCTTGGAGAGCGTCGACTGCGCGTTGGTCTTGATGAACTTCTTGACACCGATCTTCGCAGCCTCGTCGGTGATCGACTGGGTCTCCGCGATGCGGAAGGGGTTGTCTTCCTTCTCCGACTGGGAGAAGCCGACCACAGCATTCTTGAGGTCGATCTTCTTGCCCTTGTAGTCGGCGAGCGAACAGGTCGGGCCGTCCGAGGGCTTGACGGTCTGCTGGGTCTTCGGTGCGGAGGAACTTCCGCCGGTCGTTCCCGTGTTGGTGCATCCGGCGAGGGCGAGTCCGAGAGCCGCGACGAACGCGACCGTGCCGGCAAGGGATTGCACCTTACGTTTCGTGATCATGGTGTCCAACTTCCTTGTTAGATGTGGTTGCAGAGTGTTCCGACTTGAGTCGAATCGCTCAAAACATAGCAATAGGTTTCAGAAGCGAAACCGTTCCCCATTGGATTGTTGCTAAAACGTGTCCGAAAGTCCAGAGGCAATTGTTGCAATATGCACGGTGACCCCTTTGTGCGACAGGCTCTCGATCTCGTGCGCCGGCGACCCGGCATCCGTGACCAGTTGGCTGATGGAGTCGGTCGGCAGCGTCTGGATGGCGGTGCGCAGGCCGAGCTTGGTGTGGTCGGCGAGCACCACCACCTGGTTACCGGACGCGGCCATCGCCCGGTCGGCATCCGCCACCGCCATGTTCGGCGTCGAGAGCCCGAAGTCGGCGACCAGGCCGTTGCCCGAGAGGAAAGTGGTGTCTGCGTGGATGCCGCGCAGGGTGCGATTCTTCGCATCGCCGACCAGCGCGAGGATCGATGCGCGCAGGGTTCCCCCGGTCATGATCACTTGGTTTCCGGGGGAATCGACGAAGGCCTGGGCCACCGGAAGCGAGTTGGTGATGATCGTCAGCCCTGTTCGCTGACGCAGCTGTTTGGCGAGCGCCTCCGTTGTGGTTCCCGGCCAGATGATGAGCACCTCGCCGTCGTGAACGAGGGATGCCGCGAGCCGTCCGATGGCTTCCTTCTCGGGGATCGCCTGCACGATCTTCTCGGCATAGGGCGACTCGACCGGCGACTCTCCCGCCACCGCGCCGCCGTGTGTTCTCGTCAGCTTGCCAACGGAGTCGAGATAGTCCAGGTCCCGCCGGATGGTCACGGCAGAGGACTCGAGCACGGCGGCGAGCGAGGTGATCGAGACAGCACCATCGGCTCGAAGCGAATCGAGGATCAAATTGCGGCGTTGGGCGGCGATCACCAGCCCATGCTAGACACAGGACGTGCTTTTGTGATCAGTTGTGATCTTTTTCGTGCGTTGTGCGGTTCTAGCGTTCACCCATAGCGAGGGGGTCGGAGTCGCCGAGCGACGGGGTGGCGAACCGCACGGTCAGCGAGGTTCGTTCGTCACTGTCGGCGAGTGCGCCATCCGGATCGAGGCTCGCGGTCTCGAGTGCACGGTAAACGGTCGCCCGCGAGGTTCCGAGCTCCTGCGAGATCTCACGCACCGTCGCACCCTGCTCCTTGAGCATGAGCACCCGCTCGACGTTCGTCGGCGACAGCGCGCGCGGGCGTCCGGCCACCCTGCCCCGGGCCCGTGCGGCGTAGACGCCCACCATCGTCCGTTCGCGGATGAGGCAGCGCTCGAGTTCATTGAAAGCCGAGATGATTGTGAGCAGCGCGTTGCCCTCGTCGCCCGAGGTGTCCATCTCCTCGGCGATGGACGTCACGCCGACGCCCCTCCGACCGAGGAGTTCGAGCAGCGAGAGCACATTCGGCGAGGTACTTCCGAGACGGTCGAGCCGCCAGACGACCAGGGTGTCACCATCGCCGATGTGGTCGAGCGCCGCTGTCAGCTCTGTGCGTATCGGGGTGGCGACGTGCGCGCTGATGTCTTCGAAGATCGTGTCGACGCCACGCTTCGTGAGCAGGTCGCGCTGGAATTCGGCGTTGTGCTCGAGGGGCCCGACCCACAGGTAACCGACTCTGGTCACTACTCGTCTCACCCCGGCCCACGACTGACAGCCCGGCAACGGCAACGAGCTTGATTGTGGCAAATCGTATCACCGCCGCCCGCGAGCACCCGGGCAACGGATCAGACGACGTGAATGAGTTGTCGGTCGATCTCGCTAACCTGAGCCCATGAGCGATGATCCCGGTCGGCGGTGTCCGTGGGCGGAGAGTTCGCCCGCCATGCAGCAGTATCACGACACGGAGTGGGGTGTCCCCTCCCACGATGACCGCTATCTCTTCGAGATGCTGGTGCTCGAGGGAGCGCAGGCTGGCCTGTCATGGTCGACGGTGCTGAACCGACGTCAGGGCTATCGCGCGGCCTTCGCCGGCTTCGATCCGGTGAAGGTCGCGCAATTCACCGATGCGACGCTCGAGAAGCTGCGCGACGATGAGGGAATCATCCGCAACCGTCTCAAGATCTATGGCACTCGCACGAACGCGCAGGCCTTCCTCCGCGTGCAGCAGGAGTGTGGAACATTCGCCGATTATCTGTGGGGGTGGGTGGATGACGCAACCATTGTGCACCGTCCGAAATCCCTCGGCGAGCTCCCGCCGACCACCGAACTCTCCGACCGCCTGAGCAAGGACCTCAAACGCCGAGGATTCGCCTTCGTCGGCTCCACGATCGTCTACGCCATGCTCGAGGCGACGGGCCTGATCGACGACCACGTCGTCGATTGCCCGCAGAAACGACAGTAGCTAACGCTGGCGCTGCAACCGTACGAGCATCTCCGACGAGCCAAGGTCGAGTCGCCTGCCACCGAGACGGATGCCGACGACCATCAGCACTGAGCCGAGAACGACGCCGACGACCAGGCCGATCCATCCGATCAGCGCCTGCTGCGTTGCCGCCGTGACGATGAGCAGCACGACCTCTGGAATGACGAGCACCGCGAGGATGCCCCAGGTCGCGAAGGTGGTCAGCGTGGTCGTGAACCCGGCCCCCGGCGGTGACTTGAATGGATTGTCTCCGGGTGCCGGCACCGGAACCGCGACGATCGCCGAGGAGAAGCTCGAAATACCGAACCCGGTGAGCAGCGTTCCCAGGGAGAGTCCGAGAAGCGCCGGGAGAAGTCGCCACAGGTCAGCAGCCCACACCGACGCGATGGAGAAAATGACGACGATCGGCAGCGAGAAGGTCGCAAGGGCGACGACGCGGCCGATCCTGTCATCCGCACCACGGATGCCAGAGGCCACGTGAGTCGCGAAGGCAGTTCCGTCGTAGGAGAGGTCGGTGAAGATCGACAGCGACAGGAACAGCGCCACAATCGGAGCCATCGCGACCAGCACGCCGAGGGACTGTTCGTTGTGACTGTAGAAGTACATCAGGACGGGCACGACGGGCACGATGAGCAGTTGGCGCGCATAACGCGGGTCGCGCACCCAGTAGGTCAGGGACCGCGCGGCGACGGCGCCCCACGGCCTATCCGGAACGAGGCCGAGCAACCCGAGTTTACCTCGCGCTCTCTGCTTGGAGGCGGTGTGGGCCGGCTTGACCAGTGCGATGGCGAGGCTTCGGCGCCACAGCAGCGCGACCGCCAGCAGCACGACGATCCCGATGAGGAACTTGATCGCCGCAGGCCCGTAGGAGCCACGTGCGATCTCCGACGGCACTGCCCAGATTGCGCCGAGTGGTGTCCAGGACAGCGCGCCGGCGAATCCGGGCAGAGCATCGGCGACGTTTCTGATACCTGAGGTGACGGAGATGATGATCGGTCCGAGCAACACCAGCGGAATGAAGAGGATGATGCTGCCGATCTCCCGGAATCGTCGACCAGACGAGAAGCTGGAGCTCAGCGTGGTGACCATCCGCGCACCGATCACGCAGGTGAGTGTGCCGATCACGCCGCAGAGCATGGCCACGAGAGCGATGACGGGATGCCGCCACCAGGTTCCCGCCGTGGCGAGGGCCGCCAGCAGGGTCACGATGCCCGGCACGCCGAGCACGCCCGACACTGCGAGCCCGAGCAGCAGCTGGTTGAAGGGGATCGGGAAGGTCACCAGGCGGGCCGGATCGAGCGTCTGGTCCACACCGGAAGCGATGAGCGGGATGATGATCCAGCCGAGCACCGCGGCCGATCCGGCGAGGATCACGATGGTACGGGAGAGCTCGATGGGCGCACCGCTCAGCGTGAACAGTCCGATGACCGCGAACAGCAGCAGGCCGAGGCCATAGAGTCCGCCGATGATCACCGCGACGAGTTGCCATGGGCTCCTCAACAGCGAGTTCTTGAGAACGAGCAGGCGAAGCCTTAGGAGATGCGCAACCATTCCGGCCCCTCCGCGTGGTGGCGTCCGCCGACCAACTCGACGAAACGATCCTCGAGAGTCGAACCGCCGCGCACCTCGTCGATGGTGCCGGCGGCGAGCACGCGACCGGCGGCGATCACAGCGACGTGGTCGCACATCCGCTGCACGAGGTCCATGGCGTGACTCGACACGATCACGGTGCCACCGGAGCGTACATAGCCCTGCAGGATGTCGCGGATGTTCGCCGCCGAAACCGGATCGACCGATTCGAACGGCTCGTCGAGCGCGAGCAACCGTGGAGCATGCACCAGGGCGCAGGCCAGCGCGATCTTCTTGGTCATGCCAGCCGAGTAGTCGACGACAAGGGTTCCTGCGGCGCTGTCGAGGTCGAGGAGTCTGAGCAGGTCGGCGACGCGCTCCGAGACGGTGTCACGGCTCATGCCCGACAGCAGACCGGAGTAGGTGACCAGCTGCTCACCGGTCAGCCTGTCGAAGAGCCGAACCCCGTCCGAGAGAACGCCCACCAGCCGCTTCGCCTCGATGAGGTTGCGCCAGACATCCACCCCGTGGATCGAGATCTCGCCGGCGTCCGGCCTGAGAAGGCCCGTGGCCATCGACAGGGTGGTGGTCTTGCCCGCGCCGTTCGGGCCGACCAGTCCGTAGAACGAGCCGGCCGGAACATCCAGGTCGATGCCGTCGACGGCGACCTTGTCACCGAATCGCTTGCGGAGGCCCCGGATGGACAGGGCGGGAACCCCGTCATCCTGCGAGCTATTCTGCTGGGTTACGTTGGGATCGGGCACAGTGCACCTGCCTCTTCGTTACTCGGATTCGCCACACATTACCCGCGCGACGAAGATCGGCTCAGGTATCCAGCGTTCTCCCAGAGCTCGGAGAATGGACACGGACAGGCCGCAGCCACGCCCCGCGGATGCCACGGCTCGCGGATGCCACGGCTCGCGGATGCCACGCACCACGGATGCCATGGCTCAGGCCTCCGCGAGGCGCTTAGCGATGGCGGCAGCGTCGAGGTGCGCCTGCTCGAGCTCGGCGTGACTCTGGTCGATCCTGTCCGCCATCGTCGGGATGCTCTCGGCCAGCGTCAGGCTCGTGGCAATGACCGATGTGGTCATCCCGAGCGCCGTTCCGAGAATGAGTTCGAGCACCGGAACCGCGTGGTCCCAGCCCTCCGTCGCACTCCCTGTCTCGTAGGAACCTCCCCTGCTGGTCACAATCACGGCTGGGCGTCCGGCGAGCGGCTGGGTCTCTACGTCGAAGGGCGCGGTGACTCCTGGCACATGGATGTAGTCGACCCACGCCTTCAGCGCCGATGGCAGCGAGTAGTTGTACATCGGCGCACCGACGAGCAGCACATCGGCGGCGACGAGTTCGAGGATCAACTCCTGCTGCAGCGTCTCGGCATCCGCTGGCGGCTTGGCCCCCTCCGGACGCAGTCGTGGTGGCCAGTGCAGGGCGGCATCCGGGATGTGCGGAATCGGGTTGAGGTGCAGATCACGGTAGACGACGGTGAAATCGTTACCGTGGCTGCGCCACTCGTCGGCGAAGGTGCGGGTGATGGCGCGCGACCGCGAGCGCTCCGGGTCGGCAGACGAGTCGAGATGAAGCAGGGTGGGCATGGTCATCACGCTATACGGCGCACCCAATGGATGACAGCTCGGGTGCAGGTGTGGATCTCGCCACCCAGCTCGCCCTCCGTCGTGCCAAATGAAGGCACTCTCGGGTAGCCCCTCCCGTATCTTCGGGGCACGGATCGGTTCAGAGGCGCAGATCCCCTTCATTTGGCACAGCCGTTACCGGGATCTCTTAGTATGTGGGGCATGAAGGTCGTCGCGGTCTACAGCATCAAGGGCGGGGTCGGGAAGACGACCACCGCCGTCAACCTGGCCTGGGAAGCGTCACAGAACCTGCGGGTGCTGCTCTGGGATCTGGATCCCCAGGGCGCCGCGACCTACCTGCTCGAGGTGAAACCGAAGCTCAAGGGCGGCGTCGATTCGCTGGTCAGCGGCAAGACGACGGCGACCTCGGTGGTGCGCTCGACGACCTATCCGCAACTCGACGTACTTCCCGCTGACGACAGCTATCGCGAACTGGACCTCGTCTTCGACGCCGCGAAGAAGTCCACCCAGCGCATCGAGAAAGTACTGGATACCATTGCGGACGACTACGACCTGGTAATTCTCGACTGCCCGCCGGGGGCCTCCCTGGTCGCCGAGAACGCGATGCGCGCCGCCGACCTGGTCGTCGTGCCACTTGTGCCCTCGCCGCTGTCGCTTCGGTCGCTCGACCAGGTCACCGGCATCGTGGCCGAATCCGCCAGGCCCGCGCCCATCCTCGGCTTCCTCTCGATGGTCGACCGTCGCAAGACCGTCCATCGGGATGCCGTCGAACGTCTGCACACGGATCGCCGGGAGGTGATCGACATCGTCATCCCGTCGACGGTCATCATCGAACGGATGGGAACAGAGCGCGCCCCGGTCGCCACCTACGCGCCCAGCGCCGAGGTCTCGCTCGCCTACGGACAGCTGTGGAAACAGATCCAGTCCGTGGTGAAAGCCAAACGGGCGAAACACAAACACTGAAGGTACTCATGGCCAGACTGATCTATTCCGGCATCATGTCCCTCGACGGCTACATCGCGGATGAACACGGTGACTTCAACTGGAGCGCACCCGACGAAGAGGTGCACGCCTTCGTGAACGACCTGGAGCGATCCATCGGCACCTACCTCCTCGGGCGACGCATGTACGAGATCATGGTCTTCTGGGAGAACGCGGACAGCTTCGCGAACGAGAGCCCCGTGATGCAGGACTTCGCAAGCGTCTGGCAGTCGGCCGACAAGGTCGTCTACTCGACCACGCTGGAGACGATGTCCAGCGCCAGGACACGTCTCGAGACAGCCTTCGACCCCGACGCGATCCGGCAGCTGAAAGCAACGGCGGAGCGAGACATCAGCGTGGGCGGTCCACATCTCGCAGCGCAGGCGATCGCGGCCGGCCTGGTCGATGAATACCACCTGTTCATCAATCCGGTCGTCATCGGTGGTGGCACACGGTATCTTCCCGACGGCGTCCGTCTCCCGCTCGAACTGCGGGAGGAGCGCCGCTTCGGCAATGGCGTGGTCTATTTGCGCTACCGCGCGACTCCCTAGTCAGGCATTCTCAGGCGCACTGCGAACTACTGCTGGCCGATCTGGTCGCCAAGCACGTGGGCGACGACCAGGATCGGTAACAGTTGGTCCCTACGCGAAGTGAACTGTGTGTTCCGCGTCGAGGCGCGGCAGCCGAGCACGATACGAACCCTCGGTGGGGTGACCGATGTTGATGACGAGGAAGGTTCCCCATCTGCCATCGTCGAAAAACTCGGCATCGATAGCGTCTGCCGTGAAGCCGAGCATCGGTCCTGCGGCGAGTCCGAGCGCTCGAATGGCGAGGATGAAGTAGCCGGCCTGCAGCCACGAATTGTTTCGCGCTGCGTCGAGCCGGGGGTCTTCGTTCTCGGCAAAGTAGTCAGTCATATGCGCCAGGTGAGGGGTCGTCGTCGCGATGTTCTCGTGCCACGTGCGGTCAAAGGCGAGAACGGCCACCGCGGGAGCTGCGAGCGTCTTCTCCCGGTTGTTGTCGTTCATGAATTCGCCCAGCTTCGCGCGACCTTCGGTTGACTGCACGAAGAGCACCCGCATCGGCTGGAAGTTCGCAGCAGTCGGTGGCCATTTGGCGAGGTCCCAGATCGACCTCAGCTCGTCATCCGTCACCGGTGTCGGCGCGAAGCTATTCGCTGTCGCCGCGCGTGAGAAGAGGGTGTGGAGACTCTCTTCGCTCAGTCGCTGCGGGGCGACGGCGGGGTGGTTCTCGAGCACGGATGTCATGCACTTTCCTTCCAGAAGTTACTTTGATAAAACTAGCTGCACGTTTCAGACTAGTCCAACTAGAATGTGGAGGTGAATCCCGAGCCCCGCACGCACACATTGCACAGCGCGCCCACCTGCGACAAAGCACTCGCGCACGCCTTCGGGTTCCTCGGAAAGCGCTGGAACGGCGTCATCCTCGGAACCCTGATGGATGGTGCAGCGTCGTTCTCCGAGCTTCGCCGCGCCGTCGAGGGAATCAGCGACTCGGTTCTCTCCGAGCGCCTCACCGAACTCGCCACGACCGGCCTGGTGCGCCGCACCGTCGACGACGGTCCGCCCATCGCCGTCAGCTACACACTCACCGACTCAGGCTCCGCCCTCATGCCGGCGCTCACAGAGCTCACGAGCTGGGCGCGGGCCAACCTCAAGCCCGTCTCCACTGTCGTCGGCTGATAGCGACTCGGTAGTCGCAACACAAAAGCCCCGGCCATAAAGACCGGGGCTTTCACACACTGGTGGGGGTACTGCGAAATTACTGCAATCGCAGTTTGGCAACTCGTCTAATAGATGAGCTGCTAATTCTTGCGGCTTCTTCGTCCCCGACCGTGAGGTCAACTACTCGGGTAATCCCTGTTCGAGTGCGAAAACTGACTCCAGAACAGATTACTGACCTTTTGTCATTAAACCATCAAGGGGAATCGTTGACTAGCCTTGCTGCCCGGTTCGGCATTCATCGTGGAACCGTAAAGGATCACCTGCGCCGAGCTGACATTCCTATCCGACTAGGCAACCAGGCAAAACTGAGCGAGAGCGACAAAGCCCAGATCGCAAGTTTGTACGAAGCTGGCCTTTCAATCCACAAGCTCGCGTTGCAGTTCGGCGTCACGGACAATCCCGTGCATAACGCGTTGAGGGAACGTGGCACCTGGATGCGCGATCCGCAAGGGCTCACCCGCTCCCACCGTCGGTCAGATACTGCGCCGTCACTTCTAACGGATGTCCGGAATGACCGGACTGAGCACGCGACAGAGCCCTAGCGCCTGGCGGGACAGGCTACTTCAACGTCATCGTTGGATGCCGCTTCGAAGTGACGTGCCAGGCGTGACACTCCGAACAGGGGTGAACGCCGGTGAGGTTCGTACAGCCACGACGGAGCAAGATCGACAGCGCTCGAAGCGCCTCGCCGGGGGTTGCGTAAGACTTCTTGGTGCAGGCAGACATAGCAGTGCATCCCTTCCAGATATGGGTTGGGGCCTGCACTGCAGTGGCCAGATCGTGCGGTTCGCCTTTGGACCGCCGTCGGGATGAATGTACCAGGGGCGGCCAGTTCTCGCGGGGCGCTAGTTTCGGTTCAGCCCGTGACGACGCGTTCCGAGAGCGTCTTTGAAGTGGCTCTCTGCCGCATCGATCTCGCGCGTAGGTGTCGCTGGATCAAAGACGCGAAGCAGCGAGAACTGGAAGCTGGTCGGGTCGAGGCCGCGCAGTTCAACGTTTCCGCCATGGCCGTTCGTTGCATAGGCGGTCCAGCGCTGACGGATGCTTTCGGCGCCGTCGGCCTTGCCAACGTATTGACGTCCGTCCCGATTGTCGGTGATGAGGTAGATGCCCACGACCGAGGAGAGCGTAGTACGCCATGAGGCATAACGATGCTCGCGCATCACCGCCTGCAGCTGCACGTGGCTCAGCACCAAGCTGTCGAAGCCTGGAAAAGGGATCGGCTCGGCGTCTGCGATACCGAAGACGGGGTACGTCGCGGCGGTAGTGGCGTTCATCCACCAAGTGCGCGGTGACCGCCACCCGATAACCAATCGGTTCCGCAGGTCGGCCATGTGCTCGGACTGGGCTACATCGAAGACCCGTCGGATGCCGTCATTCGAGATCTCGCCGCGGTTCTCCACCACCGACCAGAGCCGTGCCTGGTCGCCTCCCTCCTTTATGAACACGACCCAATAGCGAGCGGGAACCGCTGGGAAACGTTTTGTGTCCGAGGACTGGTTGTGCGTGTAGGCGATGATCTCTGCATCTGTGGAATCCGAGTGGATGCCCGGCAGGCCACTGTCTTCATGTTCTCGCACATATGCATGACGGATCACCAAGGCAGATGCGGGATCGATTCCGGCGTCGAGCAGGAGAGGCGCAAGCGTCAAAGCCATCCGATGGTCACCTTCTCTTGCGGTCCGTCACGATCAGCCCCGGAGAAACGGATCACCCCTATTCTGCGCTGCCGAGGCGAGCCAGCGCGTTGGCGAACCGCTCGCGGAATCGCTTCTGTTGCCCGCTGCCGGGGAACGGAATCATGGCGTCATGGAGGAGTGGAAGGCCAGCCGAACGGATGGGTCGCTCCAACAGATCGAAGACGTTCTGCTTCACCAAGACGACGCCGTCCGGCTGGTGTTCGGTAGCGAGAGAAACGGTCGCCTCGATGTTGCCTCGCAGTGCTGCTGCGCGCTCCGGAGGCGAGTGGTAGTTGACGGGCATTGGTGCCAGGTCGATGAGGAAGATGCCCTCGTCCCTGAGCTTCTCAAGCCAGGGCCGCTTGGCTACCGGGCCACTCACCAACGCCGGGCTGTCGAACAGCGCACGGACGACCTCACGGAAGAGTCCATCCTTGCCCGTGAGGTAGTCGTCGTAGAAGAAACGGCGATTCGTGATGTCGCCTCCATCGGCGGGCGCGCTTTCCGCGATCAACAGGAGCCGAACGTGCTCAGGCTTCCAACGAGCGCGGCGTTCGGAGTACCAAGGATCTTCGCTCACTGTCCAATTCCTTAGGTGCTACGACCGGAGAGCAAGATTGCTGTCGTCGTCGGGTCCGGGCCGCTTCAGTACCCGGATGATCTCCGCTGAGCTTGTGTCGCTCAGCAACGACGGGTTTGCTTCGAGCATCGCTTGAACGCGCTCGGCGAACTGCTTCGGCGTCAGCTCCTGGTCGGACGAGGCAGGTTCAAGAACGTGTTCGTCTTCCTCGATTTGTGCGTTCGCGAGAATACGGCGCTGCTCCTCTTGAAATGCTCCCGCTGCAAGCATCGCGTGGAGGCGTTGCTCCCACTCAGCACTGCTCATACGAATCTTTGATTGGGTCACCGCAATCTCAACGCCAGCACGTGAAGCGACGAAAGTGGCGCGGCTGGGAGTGACGTGTCCAAGGTCGAGGGCTTCAGATTCATTCTTGTTCCGCCCGCGCAACTTCTGCCACGTCGATTTGAGCTTCGGCGCAGCCCTCTCGTCCCACCATCGCTTCACCCGCGGCGACGCCCACTGCACGCCCTTGATGATGCTGAGGATCATCAGCGCCGCGAGCTCGGCTGCACGCTCGATCTCCTCCTGTGTGAGCTGCCGAGGCGGCTCGTATTCATAGCTGGACGAGTAGTTGTCCTCGGGGTCCTCGACTTCGCGCCAGGCTGCGTGACCCTGAAGCTTGTTTTCGCTATCCGAAAACAGATGCCCGGTGACCGCACCGTCGACGTCGTGGGATGTCCCCAGGTGCTGGCCATCGGGAACGATCGGTTCGTAGCGCTTCATGCTTGAAGATTACTTTCGATCGGTGACGTTGAGGGAGTCCCGCTATCGAGGGGCGGCGTCACTTTCGCGGAGTGCATCCGAGATTCCCAACGCTTCTTGGCGCAGTGCTTCCACTTCAGACCTGGGGCGTCGCCTCGCCGGGGAGACGCGGTTCAATGTTCAAGCGAGCCCCGACATTGTCGCGCCCAGTCGAGATCACTGCCACGCTGATGCCATGCGCCTCAACGATCTGACGAACCTGATGGATGAGTTGTCTCACCAGACGTGGTTCAACCTGACCGCCGCTCGCCGACTGAACATGCGCATGGGCGAGGTCACGATTACCGAAGTCAACCTTCTAGCCATCGCGAGACTCATCGATCGAACTGGCGTCAACGTCGAACTGATTGCGACGCGCAGCGACGAGAAGACAACTGGGACTGACTTCGAGATCTGGGTGAAGCTGCGGTCTGGCCGCGTGCTGGGATTCGCTGTGCAGGCGAAGATCATCTACGTCCATGACGGAAAGTACGAATACAGCTCGCTGGGCCACGGCAACAAGAACGGCGCGCAGATGAAGCTACTCGAAGCTCATGCCGCGCGGCGTGGTGCCCAGCCTGTTCACGTTTTCTTTAATGGGTGGGACACATCGGATTCAAAGGCGCCGCCAACTCCCCGTGGCAAGTCTGCGGAGCTGTATGGATGCGCTGCCATCATGACCCCGGTCGTGCGAAGAGTTCGAACCGGAATCGGTTACCGCAAGGGGGTGAATCGTGCGGCCCCGTATCTCAAAGTGTCAATCCCATGGTCAGAGCTCTTCCTCATCCCGGACGTGCCCGCCGATGCAGATGGCGGTGACAGTGGTTCAGATGGAGATGCGCAAGTTCGCGGCGGCGGGCCAGGCGGCGAGGAATTGCCCGCGAGCGGTGACACTCCGCTACGTCCTATTGATTTCACTGATCGCGACTTCGACGCGCTTGAGGCCCGACTTAGTCAGCTCCGCGGAGACGATAGCGAGCCCCGGCGGGCGGCAGAGCTTCCTTCCTACATCACGCGGTTTCGTGGCGTCCCGCGCGAGCAGATCACAGACGACGACGACAACTTTGACGCGCCTCCATTCGCGCTGCTCATCGAAGAGTCGGACGACGACAACGTATGAACACCGACGCAGTCAAGCACAAGTGATCCGTGGCAAAGGATGAACCGGAGCCCGGAGACCAGCGCACCCACCGATGGGCGTTCGGTCTACAGATGACCGCAAGAAGAAAGTGCCGAGACATACTTCTTACGAGCCACTGTCGACATCACTCTCCATCGATTGAGTCGTCTAGGAACATGCTGGCGAGTCGAGCGATGAGGAGGTCGTCGCTGGCGGCAAATGCCTCCAGAATGCGTCGCGGGGTATTGCTGTTCATAGCGACAGAGGCGCGCACAAGTGTCGCCTCGTCCCGCGCAAGTCGGTAGAGGGTCCCTTGATCGGTCACTGGGTTGTAGGCGATGCCGCGGCGAACGTCGTCGTCCATGTCGTTCGCGAGGAAGTCGACGAGCACCGGTGGGATCCTTGGATTGCTAGCCGCGGCACGGCGGACCTCGACGCTTCGGTCTCCGACGAGGACCGCGAGCACTTCCGGAGGAGCGTCGGGATTCAAGGCAACGCTCAATCGGACTTCTCGCCGCTTGTCGGAGACAGCCTTGACCATTGCCTCCCTGTCGGTGGCGTTCAGCGCGCTGCGGCGGCGCTCGTTGACGTCCGCACGTTCCGCGACACGGTCGTACCGCTCAAGCTGCTCGGCAATGGTCGGCAAAAGGGGCAGCTCGACCTCCGTGAACTCCGACTGTTCACGCCTCTCGAGTACCGCAAGGAGACGGTCCGCCACCCGGGTCGGTGTGTTGGGGTTCACCGCGACGGCATCACGAACGTAGGGATGACTGTCCTTTGCCAGCCGGAGCAAGATCGCCTCGGCGGTCGAGGGATTCCTCCCGACTCCGGCGCGGATCTCCGGCTTGCCCTTCACGACAGCTAAATTAAATCGTTGAGCACCTTTTTGGGCGTTCTTGGGTTTGCGGCGACTGCGGTCAGCACGTCGTCGCCCCTTCCCCTAGCTAGGCGCGCAAGGGTGGCCGGCGACGCACTCGGATTTCCAGCCACGGCCCACTGGAAGCCCCGGAATGAATAGGGCTCAGGCTTTGTCTTGCTGAGTGCGTCTAGGTAGCTGGCCGGAGTACTTGGATTCCCTGCGACCTTTAGACGGACATGCCGGTCGTGATCGGATGCAAGTCGGATCAACACCTCCACCGGTGTATGAATCTGCGATGCGACGAATGCCCGCACGCTCGAATCGGTGTCGAGCGCGAACTGGGTCAACGCCAATACGTCGCCAGACAGAATCACCCGCCGCACCGCGAGGTAACGCACGTTGTCGTCGGGATCCGCCGCGAGGCGCGCAAGCGTGTCTGGATCCGGTTCGTAGAACTCGGCCACATGGGCTCTCACCCAAGGTTCTGGGTCGATGGCAAGGACCGCAAGATCGTTGCGAATGCGTTGGAGGGCCTTTGCATCTTCTACCATCTGGGGGTTTTGCCACTCATGCCGAAAAAGATGCCTCCCCGCGGCCAAACCCTCAGGCCATGTCTCCCATCTCGCCGCGTAACTGGGTCGCAGATTCAGAAGGAAGTCCCCACGAGTCGCGTCCGGCAAGAGCACGATCCGAAGCAGGGAACGCAGCCGGAACTCATCATCGCTGCGCCCCTTTGTGGAGTGGATGACGGAGTGAAAACGTCCTCGGGGCAGATCCGGCTCACGGGTTTCAATTGCTCGCGACTCGTGGTCAGTAAGCGCTGCGCGCGCCTCTGCGGCGCCGGCACCGCTCTCGAGTTCCTGATCCCGCTCGGAGAGCGCCCACTGCACCTGCCTATTCGGATCGCCCTGGAGCGTGCCGAGCGCCAGACCAGGTGTATTTGGGTTTCCGGCCGCTGCGGCGCGGACCACGGCACTTCGATCCCATGCCAGCTCCGTCAGCATCCACGGGGGCGTCCTCACATTCGCGGCAACAATCGCCCTCACGGACCAAGTCGGATCGGTGGCGAGGGACGCGAGCGTTGTCGGATCGGTGTTCGGATTCCTCGCCGTCTTGCGACGGACGGACACTTCTTCGTGATCCGCCAGCACGTCGAGACCGCCGACCGGCGTGAGCAAGTTGTCCGCTAACACTTCACCCGAACGTTTGGGCGTGAGCGGCTCGTAGACAGAGACCGATGTCCCGTGCATTGCATCGCGGAATCCGGCGCGCAGCTTTGGCAGTTCCGTCTCGGCGTCGGCGCTGAACAGATCGGTGAGGCGCCACGTTGGAAGAAGCCCGTAGCGGGGCAGCCAAATCGCGACGCTCCGAATCTTCAGCTCGTCGTCCCCGTCCATGAGCACGTAGCCGATGAGTTGGTAGAGATAGTCCCTCAACTTGGAGACGCCCAGCCCGACCCCGGTCTTGCAGTCGATCAGCGTGTCTCCGATGATCCAGTCGCCGTCGCCGACTACGACGTCGGGGATTCCGGCCATTTCGGGGTTCGGCACGTAGCGCTTCCCAGATTCGATCTCCCGCGTCCAGCGCTCAATCTGTCGCATAGCCGCGATTCGCATCCCGGCGATGTCGGCCAACAGTTGTCGCTCACCTTGGCCGATCGCGCCGCGCATCGCTTTCCATCCGGCTCGGTAGGGCTGTTCGCACCAGGCAAGCAGAACGGATGCCCTGTCGAAGTCGCCGCTCGTATCGATGATTCTTCTTGCTTCGTCGAACCATCTCTCGGCGAGTCCGGCCCAATCGGCACCCTCCTGAACTTCGGCTGCGTGGAGTCTGAGCCAGTCCAGGCCGAGCGTTGCCACCGTCGAGTCGATGTCAAAGCCAGGGAGCAACATTCGGGTCAAGTAGTCGAATGCGGTCCCTGAGGTGCCGGCGAGTTTTGGATCGAATTCGTGCGCGCGCGGGGCTACTAGTTGTGAGGCGGCGATCTCCGCGAATCCCATAACCTGAGCGCCTCCACGTGCTCCGAGTGTTCCGCCTCGCGTGGATTCGAGCCGAGGGGAGATCGTTGAGATATATGTCCGAAGCGGCGACTTAGTATCTGCGAGCAGCTGACTCAGGCTGCGTGCATTTGGCAATGTGTCCTCCAATCAGCAGCGCGAAGTCCCTGAAAAACATGACGCTCGGCTCCAGTCTGGCGCAAGCCTGCTTCTGCTCGCGGCGGCGCCCGCGATCCCTCTGATTGGTCTGGCTCTTCTCGCGCAACTTGCGAGGGCGACAGAAGCCCGTGACATCATCGTTGTCTGCTGCACGGTAGGTGACAGCCTCCAGTCGCAGCCTGTGCCGCTAGCGACACTTGATCACCGACTCGCGATCGAGCTAGCAAGCATCGACCGGTAGCCGGACGAGATTGCCCGTCTTCCTGATATCCCCCAAGGGCCACGGGACGCGATGTTGCCCGAGTTATGAAGACTTGAACTCAGCGGTCGGTGTCGTACGCCTCATCACTGTCGTTCCGAAGGCGGTGCAAATCGCGCACATCTCTATCGCCCCATTTCCCCCTGGACCGATTCCCACTTGATCTCGCGAAAGAAAACGGGCCAGTAGTGATATGAAGTGCTCCGCACGGCACTCTATATACCGTGACCGCAGAAACCACCGAAGCATCGCGACGGCTGACCGTCGAGGGAGAGATCAGCTCCATGCTGGCTGATCGACGTTTCGATGGACTCATCCGCCGCCTCAACGCAAAGTACCCGGGCCACCAGCAGCTCGCCGAGGATGCGGCATGCCACGCAGTGGTGAAAATTCTCGAGCAGATCGCCACTACTGAAATCAGAAGCGTCGGTGCGTACCTATATCAAGTGGCCGACAACCACGTTCGAAAGACGCTGCGCGGCGTCATACCTGAGCTCGATATCGATGAATACGACCCGAAGGACTACGAAGTTCCCGACGCCTTGGAGGGGGCTGATCTCCTCCGTCTTCTAAAGAAGGCCACGGTCGGCTGGAACGACAACATTCGAGTCGTCACAAATCTCGTTCTGGATCACACCTTCCTTGATGACTACGACTGGATGACCGCAGAGGATCTCGCCGACGAGGCGAGCGCCATCCTCGGCGAAGAAGTATCGGCGGCAAGTGCCTCCATGTGGAAAAGCCGCGGACTTGCGCGACTTCGTGAACTGTTCGTGTGACCAAAAGCAATAGAGAGTGGGACCAAATGACCATCAGCACCACCCCCCAGACGGTAGACGCCATCCGAGCGATCCTGGACCGGGCCATCGGCGTCGCCGCCGCCTATGGATCCG
Organism: Glaciihabitans sp. UYNi722; assembly: GCF_040549465.1. NCBI lineage: Bacteria > Bacillati > Actinomycetota > Actinomycetes > Micrococcales > Microbacteriaceae > Glaciihabitans > Glaciihabitans sp. UYNi722. Next base: position 45,005 of record NZ_JBEPTL010000015.1, read on the forward strand.
AAATCGAAAACGAGGTTCGCGAAGCGGCCAAACTGCCCCTTGACAGGGAGAGCGCCGAACGGCTCTATGCCCGTGTTCTGACGATCGTCTCGAATCTCGGAACCAACGAAACCAATGCCGAGCAGCGCGCGGAGGCGGTCGAGAACATCCGTCGTGAGGCTGCCGCGCTCGCGACTTCGATTGACCGTCCAACGCCTGGCTCGAAAGCACAGGTCACGTTGGTTGACCGCAACGGACTCGAGGTGCGAGAGGTCGCTCCCACGCCCCAGTTCAACGGTGTCATCGTTCCGATGATGGAGGGCTATGTAGACGTCCTGACCCTCGACCCGTGGGACCAGAACCATCGCGTGATTCTGCACGTCGAAGACTTTGTCGCCCAGTATGGTCGGCAGCCAGATAGCGCTGAATTGGTGGGAATTCTTCAAGGCTCCATTCGCCTTCAGGCAGGCGAGGAAGATCCGTTCAAGCTTCGCCCCCTTGCCTCTAGCATCGCCCGGAAGGGAGTCGAACGACCGCCCATCATTACGCACACTGGCACCCCGCACGACGGCAATCGACGGATCGCCGCGTCACGCTTCGTCCTTCAGAGCGATGAGTTCACCGCTGAGCAGAAGGAACGTGCCCGGTGGATCCGCGTGTGGCAGACCCGCCCCGGCGTGACCGACGATCAGTTGAACGCTATGGTCCTTGCACTCAACTTCGAGGAAGACCACAAGGTCGAGTGGCCCGAGTATGTCAAGGCGAAACTCGTGGCCGAAGAGTTCCGGACCCGTCTGGAGACGGAGTTGAAGCTCCCCACGGCAGCCCGCGAGCGCGTCATTCGCAGCGAGGTCGCTGCCAAGTTTGCTATCAAGCCGCAGGACGTAACCCGTTACTTGCGCATGGTGCAGTGGGCGGAAGACTTCACTGACTACCACGTCGAATCTGGCAAAACCGAGGCGGAAGTGTCCTACCGGACGAACAAGGGCTTCCAATGGTTCTATGAGCTGGACGCCGGTCCCACTGGCTCAAAGGTCACCGAGCGGTTTGAGAAGGACCCCGACCTGCGCGCAATGATCTACGACCTTATGTTCGACTCCACATTCGAGAGCGGGGCCCAGGTTCGGGCGATGTATCAGGTCGCGAACGATGACGAGGCATATCAGCAGGTCGTGCGTGCTCACCAGATTCGTGAGACGCAGAAGGCCGAAGCGAAGGAACTGATCGTTGACGCGATTAATGGCGCCCGCGAGCGGGTTCGGGCGGGTAAAGCCGTCGCGCTCGACCAGTACGCTCTCGGCATCATCAAGCGGCTTGGCGATACTCCCGCGAACGCGTGGGCGACGCTGGATGTCGATTTGCTCAAGAACCTGCGCCGCACCCTGATCGCAACGCTAGGTGCAGTCGAAGGCGAGCTCTCCGTCCGCGCCGGTAGCTTGGAGAGCGACTAACTCATGTCGATCGCCACTGCTCGGTCGGCGGGTTCAGCGCAGAGCGTGGATCTCGTACCGAACACGGTTTCGCTCCAGTCGCTGGCGAACACCGTGCGTGCCGCCCTGTCTTCGTCTCAGGGCGTCCGCCTTGTGAACGGGACGGTCCGCATCGATTTCGAGCAGGCAGCAGAGCTGATCAGGACTGGTTTCGTCGACGTCAACTGGGGACATGACGTACATCGCTACATCAGCAATCGGACGTCCTCTGTTGCTGGGGAGGACGTCGCTACGAGCAAGGAGATCAAGGCTGCTTCGGCAGACGAGATAGCGGACCGCATTCTCGGTTGTCGATTGCTGCCAATGCTCGATGAGCACCAGATTCGAAATGTCGCGCTCATGACTATCCCCAACTCGCCAGGGGCCTGCATCTTCGATGAACAAGGGACTGGAAAGACCATCTCAGTCGTGGCAGCCTTTGACCTCCTCGTTGAGCGCAACGATGCGGACGTCTTGCTCGTTGTCGCGCCGAAGTCCATGGTCGGTGAGTGGGGCGCCGAAATTGCGCGCTTCACCAATGACGGTTACAAGGTCGAGACGTTGGATGGGTCAAAAGCGCAACGGGCCGCGTCGCTCCGCTCCGGAGCCGACGTGTTCGTCTGCAACTACGAAACCCTTATCGCCATCCCCGATGACATTCGTCTTCTGTGTCAACGGACGCGAGTGGTGCTGGCTGCCGACGAGTCGTTCAACGTGAAGAACCCGAATGCAAGTCGGACGGCAGCACTCTCAAGCGCTCGGGAATGGTGTGTCCGAGCGTTCGCGTTGTGTGGGACGCCAGCTCCGAACGATGCAGCAGACATCATTGCGCAGGTATCCCTCGTAGACATGGGTCGAGCGTTCCAAGGTATCCATCTCTCAATTGATCCTGATCGTCAGCGTGACGAGATCCGCGATGTCATCGAGTCGAGCGTGGTCTACAGCCGCAACCTCAAGCTGGTTGTATTGCCTGATCTCCCCGGTCGAACGTTTACCGAAGTCAGCGTCGAACTGTCTGCCGACCAGAAGGCCTTATACGAGACCATCGCGGGCGAGCTCGTTTCGGACCTCGAAGGTGTCACTGATAAGGAGTTTGCGGAGTCCTATGCGAACTACCTTGCTCGACGGGCAGCACTCCTCCGTCTTTGCTCGGACCCCGGTGCGGTCAATCCACAGATCACGTCCCCATCGGCGAAGCTGTTGGCACTGGATGGGCTTCTCGACCGATGGATAGCGCAGGGCGAGAAGGTTGTCATTTGGTCCTTTTACCGTGCAACGCTGGAAGCCCTTGAGGGCAGGTACTCGCACTATGGACTCGTGCGCATTGACGGATCCGTCACGGACGTGAGCGACCGACGAGCAGCAGTCAAAGCGTTCCAGACCTCGCCGGATACACGCATTTTTCTGGGCAATCCCGCGGCCGCAGGAGCGGGCATCACCCTGCACTCTGCCGCAGTCTCGGTCTACGAGTCAATGTCAAACCAAGCTGCTCACTACCTTCAATCGCTGGATCGAACGCACCGACGAGGACAAGACCGTGCAGTGGAATATGTCGCGTTGCTCTCAGCGGGAACGATCGAGTGGGACGAGTACGAACGACTCCACCACAAGGCCGCGATGCAGGCGGACCTCCTCGGAGATCCGAGTCCGCAGGCACTTACACGCGGCATGATGCTCGATGAACTGCTCGCCAGTCTTGATGCACTTGATAGCTCGAAATGAGCGGGGGCGCACCGAGCCCGCTTCACGAAGCTCGGGTCGTTGAGCTTGAGGAGGTCTTTACCCTTGCCGGGTTATCGCATGAGGCTCATCTGCAGTGGTGGCTCCGGCCCGACGTCGCTCGGGCCTCGCCCGCGAGTCGGACACTTGGCTTAGGGGACGCGAAGTCGACCGAATCACCAGGAAACCAAGCCACATTGAGGCGGCTCGTAGGCTACGTCCGGGCGGCCAGAACCTGGCATGATGCGGGCTGGACCGTGATTATGAGCCTCGCCGTTAACCCGCACGAAAGTACCCAGTGGGGGGACGAACTACGTCGCGCCTGGGCGGTCGGCGGGCTCGTTAACGGCCCAGTTCACATTGCACCTCTCCACCCCAACCTCGCCGTCGTCACTCTTTCGACGAGCCGACGGCAGCACTCGACGAACGGGGTAATCTCATCTAAAGTTGGGGTGTGACTCGCCCCTCGATATCCCCAGAATCAGCGATCGTCGAGGTAAAAACCCCGTCGTCCGGCCGCTCCCCAAAGCGCCCCAGGTTCCCGCTTCGAGCCATCGACTTGTTCTCTGGAGCAGGCGGACTTAGCCAAGGTTTCCGTGACGCTGGTTACGAGGTGCCGTTCGCGCTCGACTTCGACGCCGATTCGTGCGCGACCTACGAGAAGAATCATCCCGAGACCCACGTCGAGTGCGCGTCCATCACAGACTTCTCTCCTGCTCAGATCAAGAAGCTCGCGGGCGGACGGATCGACGTAGTACTCGGCGGACCGAGTTGCCAGTCCTTTAGCACGGCTGGCAGGAGATCGGGATGGGTCGCCGACGGAGACGAACGTAACGACCTCTGGGAACACATGTTTAAGGTCGTGGAGCACATCAAGCCCAAGGCCTTTGTCATGGAGAACGTCCCCGGAATGGTCTACTGGAAAGAGGGAGCATTTGGGGACATGATCCTCAAGCGCTTCACTGACATCGGATACACCGTGCGTAAAGAGATTCTTCTCGCTGCGGACTGGGGCGTACCGCAGAGACGACGCCGACTCTTCATCGTTGGCATTCTCGGCGACCGGGAGTTCACCTTTCCCGAGCCAACCCACATGGGCGGCTGGCGTCGCGACTCTTTGGAGATGTGGGAGAAGAAGCGGCAGGAGAAAGGACTCTTACCGCACCTGACGGTTGAGGACGCTCTTGGCGACCTCCCTCCGTTGGAATCTCACATGATTTCGTCCACCCGTTACCTGGTACCGAAGGACAAGGCGACCCCGTTCGCACAACTGATGCGGGGTAGTGGCCGCGTGATCCGCGACCATGATGTTCAGGCACTTGCAACGGATACCGCAGCGCTCATCGCTCACGTTCCGAGTGGGGGCACATGGCGAGACGTCCCGCCGCACCTCCTCCCAGACCGGTACCGGGGCATGCGTCGTACCGACAGCACTAACCTGCTTGGCCGGCTCGATTGGAACCTACCGTCTTACACAATTACCACTCAGTTCAACAACGTGACGACTGGGTGCTTTACACACCCCACAGAGAATCGCTCACTGTCAGTGCGTGAGGGTGCCAGGCTGCAGACGTTCCCTGACAAGTACGAGTTCGTTGGGTCGGTTGCTTCTCGCTGCCGTCAGATTGGCAACGCCGTTCCGCCTCTTCTCGCTTCCGTCTTGGCGCACGAAGTCGCGACTCAAGTGTGGGGAACTCGAGCAGAAGAGGTGCACCCGCGACCAGCGATCATGAAACGCGGCGCGGCATCTCGAACTGCCGAAGCTATTGATAATGTAGCAAAGGCGAAAGCAAAGCGTGAGGCGAACCAAGACACAGCGTCAGAGCGAGGCGTGCGTGACGCTCTGAACGCTGCAGGCATCAACTACGTCCTAAAGGAGCGCCCTGAAAAGAGCGCTCGACCGAACAAAGAGATCGTCATCGTCGATTCGCGGATTGTCGTGATGGTCAGTGGATGCTTCCTGCATGGTTGCGAGAAGCACTCTCGCCTGACCAAGTCCAGCACCAAATGGTGGGCAGACAAGATCAAGCTAAATAGAGCGCGTGATGACGCTTCTCGCGCAGCATGGAAAGCCGAGGGATATGAGGTCGTCGAATTCTGGGAACACGAAGACCCAGAAGACTCTCGACGACACGTGCAAGAAGTCATCGAAGCACTAAAGACAGCGAGCATGGCATCTTTGCAGCCCAAGCTCATGGCCTGATTGGACTATCCCGAGCGGCTGCGGCAGCACACCTGTCCCTGGTCAGTCGCTAACACGCCGTAGACCGGCAGCTGTCACAGGCATCAGCGGTCCACAGTTGACACATGATCCCTCGCGTCGACATTGAGATCGAAAGCGATATCCCCGCAGGAGCGACCTTCTGGACGCCAGTGCCGGACGACATCGGTGATGAGGGGTTTGGCTTCTTTCAGGACGTGTGGCCGATTCTCGACGTTAGCGAGAACGAGGCGTCCGAGGTCATTGATGCAGAGCGCGTCGCGGTCGCCTTCGCCGATTCTGGTTCAACTGATGAGCGAGAGTTTGAGGACCTTGCAAAGGCCATCGAAGACGAGTACCCGGACTCGCTAGGCGACGATGCACAGGCGTTCATGGCGGACTCGGGCTGGGGTGGGTTGGAGAGTCTCGAACTCGGCGTGGCCGGGCTTGTTTACGCCTTGGCCGCTTGTGGATTCTTCCCTGCCGCAAGCTGTCGTTCTCATTACGACGGCATGAGTTCTTGGTCCGAGTATCCCGTCGTCATGTTCGCTGCCGATGAGATGCATACCCAAAAACTGCAACCCTTCATCGAGGCCAGCGGTTGCGGGCTAGAAGGCGACAGTGCCCGGAGCGACTTGCTCTGCATCTACGCTCCCTCGATCGTAGAGATGATGCTGCTGGCGAGCGCACTGATTGCCGCCAAAGCGACGTTCGACTAGAGGTCGATTCGGCCTTCAACCGAAGACTTCCCCAACGACGATTCGCTTTCGTTTCGACGCAAGCCCATCGGGCATGATGTCGATTTCACATCACTTGACACCGATCGGAAGATTGAACTCCCTAGGCATCGGAACATAATTCGAGGTCCGCTCCTCATTGCCGTGCGGCTTGCAGAGGAACCACCCGGTTCGTCGGCCGCATCAAGAATGAGGAGGTGGCTCACATGAGTGAGACATCCGGATTCCCGCAGTACGCGGGAGCCACAAGTCAGATGCGAACACTTGCGGTTCGCATCACGGATGACCTGCGAACGCAGCAAGTCCGATCCGCAAGTGCTCAAGCGTGCCGAGACGGTCCGGGCGGACATTGAGCGCGAGGCCCAAACCAAGCGCAACGCTATCGAGGCGATCTTCGCTAAGGAGCCCGCCAAGAAGGCGACTCCCCCGAGCCGCGAGGCTGCCAAGGACAAGGCTCCGGGCAGCTGAGCGAAGGACGAGACCCTGGTCGGCTGGAGGCTTTCACAGCTTCGCCACCAGGGCTCTCGTCGAACCCACAGACTTGCCATTTCTTTCGCGGGGAGCAATCTCCAGCCATCCGGCTGGAGTCATCCCCCACGAAAGGAACGTGATCATCATGGTCATAGGCATTGTCATCCCGCACGAAACTCGGCTAAAGATCTTTACCCACGTGTTCAGCGATCTCGCCAGTTACCAGGCCGCCGTCGGCGGCTACATCGAGACGATCCATCTCGATGGTCACCCGCTAGTGATCGTCGCGAACGAGGAAGGCAAGGTGATGCGGCTGCCAGCCAATCGGCGAGCGACCTGCCTCTGGTGGCTGCTGAACCCGAGCGGACTTGGCGGCGACACGCTCGTTGGCGACGTTGCGATAGTCGGCCCGTCTGAGCAAGGCGAAATGTCCGACGCACCCGCGCGGCTCGTCAGCCTGCTGCTTGAATCGACTCTCTACCAAGTCCAGGTGCGACTGAGCAAGAAGTTCAATAGCTGGGTGCCGATCGGTGATCCAGTCGATGACTTCTTCGAAGCCACCATCCGTGCACTCCGGCTGATGGAAGCTTGGAGCCCACCCAGCGACGTGAGGGTGGTCCCGGCTACCTGAACTCATGCCCCATCTCGAAAGAGGTGGGGCTTCAACTGCGGCCACACAAGCCAAAAGCACATCTTTTGTCTAAACCAGGATCAAGGCGCGATGCGGTTGAGATGACCTCTAACTTCCAAAACGACCACGCCCGTCACGAACCGCCGCAAGCACCCAGGGCACGCCTGAACGCTACCCAGTCGCGATCAGAAGGCGCGACGGCGTCAAGCCACCCACGTGCTAAACGGTCGGTTGCTCAATTCCGAGTTGTAGTAACGAGGATCGGTCGTCACCTCTTCACCCACCCAATCAGGAAGGTTCGCTATGTTGCCGACCAACTCGCCTTCGATCTCTAGCAGCACTAAGCCCTGGTTGGCGCCACCGAACACGTCTACCGTCCAAATGCCGGGAGCATTTGACAATCTGTAACGTACCTTTTCAACAATTCCCGACGCGAGTAACTCGATCATCTGCGACGCCTCATCTGGCGGTATGGCGTACTCAAATTCGAGACGGGCCATCCCACTCGAGGGGCCTTTTATCGTCAGCCACGCGCCCTCGTCCGCCACGCGTGTCCGCACCGAGCCCTGTGCATCTGCCCGCAGATACCCCTGAACGATTCGCGACTCGCTGACCACCTCAAGGCGCCACGACGCACTTTTGGTGAGGAACTTGCGTTCAACTTCTATTGGCATTTTGTGCACGGCTTTCATCGAACTTCGCGCGCTCAGGCGTCGGATGTCTGACCATCTCGCTATGCTGGCGATACTCCTTGACAAGAAAATGATGTTGGCTCACAATGTCACAGCATGGAGAATGAAGACCACCACTCACACGAGGATAACGAGCGACAGAATCTGCCGCCACCTAACGAGATTGAAGATCACATGTCAGCATCAGATACAGCGGAACTGCCCCGTTTAACCCCCGAGGCTGAAGCATCCGCACGATTTCAGGTTGATCTAGACAATTACGAGCGAGCCAAGAAGGCAGTGATCACTCAGCTCGAGACAGAAGCCGGGGCCGGTAACCCCGACGGGCTGACTTTTGGTGTACTCGTTGACCGCCTCAGCGATCTTGGAATCCCCGACCACCTCGCGTCCCAGGCCATCGATTCGATGCGCGGTCGCCAGGTACGTGTCACCAATCTTGGTGCCGTCGCGCTCCGCCCTCAAGAGTGACACCAGTCGACTCGAGACCAAAAGAGTCGGACCGGGACGCGGACGATGATCTCCGTTCAGAATATGAGCGAGACGCCGATCGGCTGCTTTATACCTCGGCTCTTCGGCGACTAAGTGGAGTGACCCAAGTCATCAGTCCGACTGATGCTTACGTCCACCATGACCGACTTACACACAGCCTGAAAGTTGCGCAGGTATCGCAAGCCCTCGCGAAGTCGTTGGGGGAGCGCGTTGACGTGGATGTAGTTCACGCGGCGGCGCTCGCTCATGACATCGGCCATCCACCGTTCGGTCATGCGGCGGAGGATGAGCTCATGGGCATACTCGACGGCCGCATTGATCGCTTCGGTGCACCGATTTCAGCTGAGAAGATATCGGCGATACTTCCCGATTCATTCGAGGGTAACGCTCAGTCGTTTCGAATTGTGGCTCGGACGGCGGCGCGAAAGTGGGAAGAACGCGACCACGGCCTGAATCTGAGATACCGAACACTCGCCGCGATCTTGAAGTATCCCTGGCAGCGAGGCCAACAACCGGCAGAATACTCGGGGCTCGAGAATCGAAAATGGGGGGCTTACCACTCCGAGTCCGTCGAATTGAAGTTGGCCCTCGAAATTGCGGCAGCCACCGGTGTAATGGGAACTCACCGCTCAGTCGAGGCGGACATCATGGACTGGGCCGACGACGTCTCCTACGCTGTCCACGATACAGAGGACTTCTTCCGTGCCGGCCTCATCCCACTTGACGCGTTGCGCACGAACGACACGCTCTGGGATGGCTTCCTGACCTACGCAAGCGACTCAATACGGGCGCGACGGGTTCAGGACTGGGCATTCAACAAGACGATCTTTGATGCGGTTTCCGTGGCTGTCCGAGACCGTCTCCCCCGCCGCCCCTACTTGGGAGACTTCGAATCCCGAGAGGATCTGCATCTGTTTGGCAGCGACTCGATCCGAGCGTTGTTGCGGGGCATCGCTATCAACAGCAACGGTGATCTCGAGATATCAATTGAACAGAGAACTCGCGTCGAGTTACTCAAAAAACTCACACGCTACTTTGTGATCGAGCAGCCTGACTTGTATTTTTCCCAGAAGGGGCAGAGGGCAGTTGTGCGCGAACTGTTCTGGGACCTTTGGGATATGGCGCAGGCTTCTAAACTGGGACGTAAGTCGGTACCTCTCCCAGCACGATTCGCGGACTACTGCGATCTTGCGCTGCGATCCTCGAGCGTGGACGGCTATGACAGCTCCCCTCAGCGCCTCGCACGCGCGACCGTAGATTTTATTTGCTCACTTACCGATGGCCAGGCACTCAACATGCGCAATCAAATCCGAAACGGCGGACAACCGCCCAATGCGCGCGTCGCAAGCATCTGACTAGTAGTCGGGATCATCGCGCTCGGTCGGATCTTCGATTTCAGCGGCGACAGTTGCGCTCCAGTTCGCGAACTCAGCGTCCCGATAGCGCTTCCTCATTGGAAAACGGGCCAGAATTTCATTGTTGTACTGCGGATCGCGGGTAATTTCGCGACCCGCCCATGCTGGCCTCCCCATGCCCCAGATGTCGGTGCCCTCGAGTTCCGCGATGACGAGCCCTTCATTGTCTCCGTGGAAAACATCGATGACCCATGCTTCGCCGTCTATGGCCCCCCAGTAACGATGTTTGATGACGACGTAGGGCCAGCGATCGATGATTTCTTTTGCGAGTGCGACATCGCTCAGCGGCTTCTCGTCTTCGAGGCGCTCACCGTTACGGCGTGGGCCCTTCATCGCCACGTCAACACTTTCAGTAGTGACATTCTCCTCATTCGTGCGCGCAGTCACACGCAATCGATAGGCGTAACCGTCAATGTAGGTGAAATACGCTTGCGTCACGAGATAGACGGCCAAGCCGTTGACTATCTCAACGTCGGGAATTAGGAATCTGCGTTCGCGTTCCACGCTCCTTGGAGCGCCATGGGTCGGCTCATGTGATGTCACGCTGCGAATCATATTCGACTACTGGGCGGCTCGCTTTCTCGGCCGCCGACTCGATGCCCCTCAAAACCGCGACCCAATGCTCTTCAAATCTCCGCATACTTACTACCTGCAACGTTGCCAGCCAGGTCGGAGAATCAAGCGATGTCTGATTTCACGTTCGTCTTTTTGTCAAACGTGGGACTTTCGATACCTGGGGCCAATGCAAACCGTGAGTCGACGCGGCGATAGTCGTCGGCGGGATATGCCCAGTTGATCCGGATGTCGGTCTCAAAGTTCCGATTTGTAGAAAGGACTGACATTAGGCGCGGGTCTGCGAGTTGCGCGCCAACGTACCACTGGGGCCAGACTGGCATGTTCCAAACGACCCGAAGCGCGAACAGTGCGGCATCTCCTCGAACGTCGGCATCGAGATAAGTGGGTGGAATGAGTTCAGTCGCGAACAGCATTTTCTCGCTGTAGGCAGCCTCTCGAAATGAGAATGACAGGCTCTCTATCTCGAGGTCGTTCACCCAAACGCGAGGTCGGCTGACAGTTGTCCCGCGTTCAACGTTGATTCGAATCTGGCCTTCAACGAGTGAGCCCGCCTGAGTGACGATGACGTTTCCCCATGGCCGCTCGAATGGCAGACCGTCGCGAATGAGTGCTCCGAGTTGATCGATCCCACGGTTACTCCTTCGAAGGCCAGTGCGTGGATCAACTGAGTGCGCCTGAGCATAATTGGCCAGTCGGCTATCCAGCGTGTCGCCTGCCATCTCGTGGCCGCTGGTTTCGAAGAACGCCCGTACGTCTCCTTCGACTTCCTTCCCGTACTTTTGGCCAATTGCGAGCAGCGTGGAGAAGGCCTGAGCGGCACTCCCCATTCCGAGGTATGTGACCAACGTCACGCATGTGCTGACTTCGGCTACATCGAACGGGGTAGGAGATCTCCTGAGCTGACGCAGTTCATCACGGATGTCGCGTTGCAGCGGGTCGAGTATCTCCACGCCAACATCGTGTCAGTTTCGTGTCAGTGACGCAGACTGCGACGCGAATCAGACTGGAGTCAACAACTTCATACAGCGGAGCGGGAGCGATGCAACGTCAATTGCATCGCTCCCTGGCCGAATCAATCCCCATCCCTGTCCCTGTGAAAGAAGAAAAGAGAGAACCCATTGACCACCCTCACCGTACTGCGCACCAGCGCGGCTGTCTGCGCCCTCAGCGCCGCACTCGCGCTCACCGCGTGCTCATCCCTGAACGCCAGCTCGTCCACGGACCAGACGATCCTCGCTGCCTGCACGGCCGACAAGCAAGTCGCTGCCGATGTCGAGATCGATGGCAGCGGCTCAAGCGCAGGCGACACCATCGCGACCAAGCGGCTGGCAATCACTGCAGACGTGGTGCGCCGCACAGCCGTCTGTGGTGGCCACCTGCTGGTTCGCGCCTTCTCCGCCTCTAGCGGTGCGACGGTCACCATCTACGACGGCGAGCTGGCCCTCCCCGGTGCGACAGACAATGCGCGGCTGCGCCGCGTTGACGCTCTCGTGGAGAAGGTCATGGCCGAGATCACCGCCAAGTACAGCGATGCTATTGCGGCGTTGCCCGGCGGAGGCTCGGACATCACCTCTGTCTATCGGCTGGCTGGCGAGTACGCCGCTCAGCTTGGCGACGGGTACGAGCTGCACCTGTATGTGCTGACGGATGGCTTGAACAACATCGGCACCGACCTCACATCGCAGGTGCTCACCCCCGAGCAGGCGACCGACTTGGCCTCGACGGTTAGCGTGCCGGCTCTGCCCGGCTCGTTCATCACTGTGGCCGGCCTCGGTCGCATCGACGGCGACCCGGCGCCTTCCGCGCTGGTCGAAGGACTGGTCGCGTTCTACGACGCGCTGTGCACCAAGGCCGGCGCGAAGACCTGCGTGTCCGTGACCGACTACACGGCAGGGCGGTGACCGTCATGGCAACCATCAAGAACGCCAGCGGCTCCTACGACGCGACAGCCGACCGCGTCGAGGAGTACAGCAACCTCAGCCTCCAGCAGGTCGACGAAGCACACCGCATCAACGGCACCACCGGCCCAGCCCTCCATGTCGAGAACGAGCTCGATGCCTTCGGGCGCGAACAGGAACCGCTATGGAAGGCAGAGGGCATCCTGCAGTCCCGTCCCGCGCTGATCGCCCACGCAGGTCTAAAGGTGCAGGCCGAGTCAGCAGAGCACCTCAGCCGCCGACACCGCCGACTCGTCAAACGCGCCCAGCGACGCCTGGAACGCACGGTCGCGGCGCTCAGCCCGTTTGTACGTCGCAAGCAGGGCCAGAAGGGCTGGTTCATGGTCCGCACCGGACTGCTCCTGCTCGGGGACGTTGCGGGACAGGCCGGGGCGCAGATCTACTACGGCGAGATCCCCGAGCTCGCCCTTATCCAGGCATTGGCCGCGGGTGTCGCCGTCGTGACCGCCGGATTGGTCGGGGCTGAGATCAAAGACCTGCGCATGGCCAGCAAGCGCAAGATCGAACGCGCCAACCTCACCAAAGAGCAAGAGCCGTTCGCCCACCTGTTCGACGGCACCGACGACGGCAAGCACATCGTCAAGGCGCTCGTCTACACCGGAGTAACCGTGGGCGTGCTGATCTCGATCGGGATCTTCGCGCTGCGCTCGACCATCGACGGCCCTCTTTCCGGCCTCGTGTACGGGGCGTTGGCTGCGGGTATCGCTGCGGCCAGCTTCATCTCCAGCTACATCGTCACCGACGAGATCGCGGACGCAATCGACACCGCGGAGAAGGACTACGAACGCACGATCAAGCGTCAGACCACTCTGGCTGCGAGTGCACCGCTGAAGGCCGCCTTGGAGAAGATCGCCGAGGACGAGTCGATCCGCGGCGAGCACGATGTGCGCGGACAGGCGGCACTGCTCACCTACGAGGGGCTGAAGCACCGCGTACTGCGCCGCAACCCCGGCGTGGCAGGCCACGGCCCCGCAGTCGAGCCCGAGCCGGTTGTCGGACGCCGCGCCCGCGAGGACGGGGGCGGAGCATGAGCCTCGCACCGCACCTGCAACCCAGCGCACTCGTGGGCGAGTCGCCACGATCAGTCAGGCCAAAGAAGGACGCTGCGATTGAGCTGGGTTGGCCGGGGTTTTGCCCCCGTCAGCCCCGGCTGGTCCTGCCGATCTTCGATGACTCCGGCTCGGTGTCGCTGCCGGGCGGGGGCGATCCGGTCGGCAACCGCTACGAGGAAGTGCAGCTTGCTTTCGAAGCGCTACAGGAATGGTGCACTTGCGGGAAGTGCCTGGGCGGAGTGTTGCACTTCGACACTCCGCGCGGGGCTGTCGCGCCGGGCAAGCTGCGCAGCCCCACGTTCCAGCAGAACCTCGCGCGAGGTCTGCGGGTGCCACGCTTCGCGGCTGGGTCGAGCGTCCTTGGTCCCAGCCTGACCCGTGCGGAGGAGATCGCGGCGAGCTTCCCGAAGCACGAGGTTCGACTGGTCGTGCTGACGGACTGGCAACTGTTCGACACGGACAACGTGCTCGACCGGCTGCGTAGCTTCCCAGGGGCAGTGCTCGCCATAGGGCTGAACACGGACCCTCCCATCGCAGCGGACGACGAGAACATCGTCGGTCTGCGGGTCGGTCACGACGACCCACCAGGCGCCGTCGCTCATGCGCTGTTCGGTGAGCTGACGGTCGGTCGTCGGGGACGTCGATTCATCGGCACGACTGCCACCGAGGAGGCAACAGCGTGAACATCGTTGCCAATTCCACAACATCGAGGATCGCTGCCACTGATCGCCACGACTTCAACGCCTCGACCTCTGTTAGCCGATATTCCGATCACCTGTCGCATCGCTTCGTAGCCGGAGCGATCGGAACATTGCGCGAACCCCACCGAGAGCCCATAACCATACGTCCACCCCGAGGGCATGCGCTGCGCGCTGCCGACGGTCCGGAATCGAAAGGAGGAACCACACGATGAACATCAACGACACGCTCACCGAGATCACGGTGCCGAGCAAGAAGTACAAGGTCATTTATGCAGACCCGCCCTGGGACATCCAGCAGAAGGGTGCCCGCGGAGCCGCGCAGCACTACGACCTGATGACCCTCGAACGCATCAAGAACATGCCCGTGGCCGATCTGGCGGACGACAACGCGACCCTGCTGCTCTGGGTTACCAACGGGGCACTCCCGGCCGGCCTTGAAGTGATGAAGGCGTGGGGCTTCGAGTACAAGACCAACGCAGCCTGGGACAAGTACTACATGGGGCTCGGCCTCTACTTCCGCGGCTCCCACGAGCTGCTCCTCCACGGCACCCGCGGGAAGGCACCGTTCAAGTTCCGCGGGCAGCGCTCGACGCTGCAGTTCCCGAGGCAGGAACACTCCCGCAAGCCCGAGGAAATGATCCCCCTCATCGAACGCGTCCTCGACGGCCCCTACCTCGAACTGTTCGCACGGCAACGCCCGAACAGCCACCGCGACTGGAACGTGTGGGGCAACGAGATCGAATCCGACATCGTCATTCCCGGCTACCCCGTACCGAGCGACTTCACCCTCACCGGAGAACAGGAGCGATGACCCATGGCCGACAAAGAACCAACCCCGAAGAACCTCGCGCAACGCTTCTTCGACCTCTGCCTACTGCTGCTTGGAGGCATCATCGCGCTCTGGGTCGCGCTGCAGTTCCTGGCTCAATTCTGGGGCTGGATCGTCCTCATCGTCGTTCTCGTCGCGGCCATCTGGGCGCTGGTCGCGATCCTGCAAGCCAGACGGAACAAGTGGTGACAAGCATGAGCACGTTCACCCCTGTCAAAGCGTTGCGGAATCGACAACAACACTTGACAGTCCGCCCGAATCAGTTCATAACGGGCCTCCCGTACCACGGGAACGTCAGTACGACCACTCCCGACCGAGCGAAAGGAAGTCGCCAGGAGCAAATCCGAAAGGAGGTTGCACAGTCATGAGTAGAACTAATCGCCGCTACAGGAAGCGCGAAGGCCGCAAGGTCTGGGTCTTCAGCGAACTGCGTGAGAGCCCCGATCAGCACTTGCTGGGCGACGCGCTGATCCAGCATTCGCTTGAGCAAGCGCAGCTGGAGATCGAAGCGCGTCGGGAGCATCAGCTCATCGATCGGAGCGCAGAGGAGGTAGACCATGACGCCTCCTTGTAACGCGAAGATTCCACCGACGTTCCTGCGCTTGCACCTGCCATCGCCGCTCAACGCCGACAGTGTTGGTGAACTGCTGGCGAGGCTTGCACAGCCGGACGCACCTATCCCGCTCATCCTCGAAACGCGCGCGACCGATGACGGAGTCGCTTATCTCGTCGGCGTTCATCCCTTCGCCACCGAACACTTGAAGCGCCTGCTCGGGGATCTTGTACCCGGCATCCGCAGTGCGGTGACTCGACCCGGCGATCGGGGGCGGGCGGAGGCCGGTGGCCACATCGGCGCCCATCCACCCGGCTTGCCGATCCGTGTCGACAATGCCGAAACGACCGTCCGCGCGATCTACTCGGCGTTCGGTGCTCGCCGACCCGGCGAAACAATCGTGGTGCAAGTGATCATCGGCCTGGGCCACCCGCCACGCGCACTGCCGACGAAAGTTGCCGACCCGAGCGCGCCACTGTGGAAGTCGCTGAGCCACGGCACACAACCGGCACCCGCCGAGATGCGCTCGCGGATGAAAGCGACTGCCGAGCAACCAAACCTCGACGTGAGCATCCGTATCGGCGCCAATGCACCGACTCCCGAAAGACGCAAACGCCTCGTCACCGAGCTCGTCGGCGCTATGGCAACCGCACAAAGTCCGGGCGTCCGACTGCAACTCATCCGGGAAGACATCCAGCGACTCAACGACGCGGTAATCCCGTCACGCTGGCCGATGCGCGTATCGCCTGCCGAACTTCTGCCACTGATCGCATGGCCTATCGGCGAGCATGAACTTCCCGGGCTTCCAGCCCATCACCCCCGACTCGTACCCGCACCAGCAGCCCTCTCGACCACCGAGAACGTCTTCGCCACCGCGAACGCTCCGGGCGACACACGCCTCATCGGCATTCGGACGCCCGGACGAATGCAACACCTGGTGGTGACCGGCCCCACCGGCTCCGGCAAGTCAATGGTCTTCGCATCACTGATCGCGCAGGACATCACCGCAGGGCGACGCCTTGTGTTGGTCGACCCGAAACGCCAACTCGTTGACTTCATTTCAGAACGGGTACCGCCGGAGCTGGCCGACCGGGTCGTCATCATCGATGCCGCAGACGAGAACCCCGTCGGCTTCAATCCGCTCGATGCCGTGGGACGCAACAAGGATGTTGTCATCGAT
Organism: Glaciihabitans sp. UYNi722; assembly: GCF_040549465.1. NCBI lineage: Bacteria > Bacillati > Actinomycetota > Actinomycetes > Micrococcales > Microbacteriaceae > Glaciihabitans > Glaciihabitans sp. UYNi722. The sequence continues at coordinate 61,656 of NZ_JBEPTL010000015.1, forward strand.
GGGATCTTGAGCGCATTCAAGGCTGTGTTCGAGGACGGGTGGGGACCACGCACGGAAGACCTATTGCACGCTGGTCTGCTGTCGCTCGCAACCGCGGGCGAGACACGGGGCGAGCCCTATACGCTGCTCGATCTATCTAGGCTGCTCACCGACGCTCCTTTCCGCCGTGAAGTGATCGGAGCGATAGCCGGCGACCAGACGTTGGCTTCGTTCTGGGCCGGCTTCGAGGAGCTGTCTCCGGGAGCCAGAGCGCAAATCATCGCCGCACCCATGAACAAGCTGCGCAAGTTCGTACTCCGCAAGAACCTGGCCGCCGTCCTCGGACAACCTCGCCCACGGTTTAGGTTGCGGGACGTCTTTCGCGACGGCAAGGCGGTGCTCGTACCCCTGAACGACGCCCTGCTCGGGCCGGGTGCCGCGCAGCTACTTGGCAGCCTGGTCGTTGCCGAGCTGTGGATGGCAACGCTGGAACGTGCAGCCGAGACCCGTCCGCTGGATCGCCCTGCCGCGATCTATATCGATGAGGTGCAGCAGTTCCTGCACCTGCCGACTTCTATCGCCGATGCGCTGGCCACCTCGCGCTCCTACGGTGTGAGCTGGAATCTGGCGCACCAGTTCCGTGATCAACTGCCCGCCCAGATGCGTGCGGCCTTCGACGCGAATGCGCGGAACAAGGTCGTGTTTGGGCTCGGACCGGACGATGCGCGCGACTTGGCGAGGATGGCACCTGGGCTGGTGGCCGAAGACTTTATGGCGTTGAAGCCGTACGACATCTACGCAAACGTCGTGGACGACGGGGCACCGGCAGGCTGGTTCTCCGCCCGCACCCTCGCCCCGACAGGCTCCCTCCATGACGGACACATCGTGCGTCAGATGAGTCGAGACCAGTGGGGCCAAGTGAGCAAGGCCGAACCACTTTCTGCGCCCGAATCGGACGGCATACCCATCGAGGCCGTTCCCGTGGTGAGTCGGAAGGCGAGGCGATCATGAACGTCTTCGCTTCCCGAAACGCTCGCTTGACCGCTGTTGCTGTGTGTCCGGTCGGCTGTCCGGTCGCTATTCCGTCCACGACGATGAACACCGCCCAACAGAGGCCAACCTGTGCGGCTCGAGGCTCGAACTGGGATGGGACTCTCCCTGTTCCCAGGGATCACTTTCCCACCCCTGTGGAGGCTAAGCCCACCTGGTCTGGAGGTCGTCATGAATAGCTCGTGGACTCCTTACAAGACCGAGATGCTCCTTCAACTGCTCACTGATCGAGATCTGGCCCTCCTGCAAGACATCGAGCAGTTCCGGCTATTGAGCACTCGGCAGATCCAACGCCTGCACTTCGCCATTGGGCATGCAACCATCTCAGCCGCAACGCGCGGCACCGTCCGAGTCCTCGGACGCCTCGAGGATCGCGGGTTCCTCGTCCGGCTGGAACGTCGCATCGGTGGGATCAAGCACGGCTCCTCAGGCAACGTCTGGCAACTCTCCGCCACCGGCGAGAGACTCCTCCGAGCCCTGCGAGGCGACGGTGCCCGGCGACGCTTCGTCGAACCCGGGGCACCGTTCACGGATCACACTCTTGAGGTCGCCGATCTCGCCGTGCGGCTGCGTGAAGCGGCACGCGATGGGCGCTTCGATCTGCTGGAACTCGACGCCGAACCCGAGTGCTGGCGCGATTTCACCGCCAGCCACGGCGGACCACTATGGCTGAAACCCGACCTGTATGTGGTCACCGCGAACGCCGCAGTCGAAGAGCACGCCTTCGTCGAAGTCGACAGGGGCACGGAGCACATGCCCGCGATCCTGCGCAAGTGCGCCGTCTACCAGCGCTACTTCCAGACCGGGGCCGAGCAGCACCGGCAGGGCATCTTCCCGGCCATCGTCTGGGTCGTGCCCAGCGAGCAACGAGCAACGAAACTCCGTGCCAGCATCCGCGATGACCCGACCCTGACCGACAACCTGTTCCGGGTCACCAGCGCCCAAAACGCCGTCGCGATGCTCACACCACGAGACGAACAACCAGTAACCGAAAGGAGGAATCACTCATGAACCATCAATTAGGAACTACACGAGCGGCGCGTATAGCGCCAGACCAGTCGATCCGAGCACGGCAGCACATCAACGCCGCCCTAGCCGAGGCTGGCATCGAGCTGATCGATCCCGCGACCGCCCGGATCATTGCCGCCACCGTGCATGGCGGATTCGGCACCGCGCTCTGCACTTTCGCCGCGACCGGCATCCTGCGAGGGGATGCGGCACTCGCGGAGTTGCGAGCAGTCCCGTCGACCGACCTTCCACAGACATGGCGTGAAGCCTTCACCAAGTTCGTGATCGCAGACAGAGGCAACAGTCATGACTGACCTCACCCCCGAAACAAACCCTCTCGGCAAGCACAAGGCCGAACTGCCGGACCCCGACAACCCAAACCTCGAAGCAGGCAAGCCCGAGAACGGTGACGCGCTTCTTGAAACCATTGAGGGCGGCATCGAGGATGCCCGTGAACGTCGCGGCGACATCACCGAGCACACCGCCCGCGCCATCGCCCGGGCAATTGCCAACGCGTTCGGCGATGAGGGTCACACCTTGGATGAGTTCGCCCGCACCGGCTCGGGAAGCCGCGCCTCCCTCAGCGAGGAGTACTTGGACGTCTACAACGACCCAACCACACCGGCTCAGGTACGCACGTGGATCGACTGGTTTGGCACCTACCTGGTGATGCGCGACTTCCCCGACACAAGCCGCCAGTACATGGGCTCCGGCCCTGACCCCGACCTATCCAGACTGCTCATCCCCGAGTGGCCCAAACTCGGCGAGGACCGCGAACTCATCTACGTGCCGGCCACGAAGTCGGGCGACGACATCCATGAACTAGCGGTGGCGCTGGCAGCCCTCATTGAGAGGCACGGCGATGCCCTGCGCGCGTTCCTGCGGCTGCGCGATGTCGATGCCAGCAGCCCGAACCTGATCGAGAGCTTCGAGCAGACCTTCTGCGGCACCTACCTCGACATGGAGGATGTCGTCCTGAATGTCACCGAGATGTCCGACTGGGAAACCGACCTTCAGCATTGGGCGATGGAACGTGGCATCGCCGGAGCCATCTATATCGACCGTGCCGCCATCGAGGAACAGACCCGCGAGGTCTACGACATCTTCGAGCTGGAGGGACGCTGCTATGTCTTCTACCGCTAGAGCCACGCCGCACACAGGACTACAGACTGCGCCAACGGGGGTGTTCTCCGTGGGCAGACAGAAGTTGTTGCGGAATGGTCAACACCCGCGGAAATCCGGGCCTCACGAGGTAAAATTAAGGGGTAAACGGAGACCCGCGCCTATGGCTCATCTAGCCCCGGCTCCGCGCCCGAGCCGCTCACACAGCGGGGCGCAACCCCAACCCTCTCGCTCCCAGTTCGCGCAGTTAGCCGCGCCTGGAAGCGTCTCGCCTCTGAGGGCAACTCCCCTCAACTGTCACCTGTGGAGTTCAGCATGAGCATCGCCGAAACCGACCAGAGCACTATCGAGGCGTTCGTCCCGCACGTCCTAACCGCGCAGCCTCGGCACATCGCCCCCGTCGAGGTCCAAGAAGAAGTGATCGACGTTAGCGACGGGGCAAGGGCAGCCGATGCAGAACCGGGGACCCGGGCCGTCATCTACCTGCGCGTCTCATCCAAGGGGCAGGTCAACACCGACTACGACCCCGAGGGCATCTCCATCCCGGCACAACGCATCTCGTGCGAGAAGAAGGCCGACCAACTGGGCCTCACCATCATCCACGAATACATCGAGCCGGGTCGATCTGCGACCGAGATGACGAAGCGCATCGCCTTCCAAGAGATGCTGGCGCGAGTGCGGCGCGAGAAAGACATCGACTACATCATCGTGTACAAGTTGTCTCGCTTTGCCCGGAACCGCAACGACGACGCCATTGTCATGGCCGACCTCACCAAGCGCGGCGTGGGACTGATCAGCGCCACCGAGTCGATCGATGAGACACCGGTCGGGCAACTCATGCACGGCATCCTCGCAGCCTTCAATGAGTACCGCTCCCGCGAGGACGGCGCAGACATCGCGTACAAGATGGGACAAAAAGCCAAGAACGGCGGCACCCTCGGGCGAGCACCCATCGGGTACCTCAACACCATCGAAAGGTTCGAAGGCCGCGAAGTGAGATCCGTCAGCATCGACGAACAACGAGCACCCTTCGTCAAGTTGGCCTTCGAGCTTTACGCATCCGGCGACCACACCCTCGACGACATCGCGTCAGAGCTCACCGACCGCGGCCTAGTCACCCGAGGAAATGTGCGCCGAGCGCCCGGCCCGGTATCGATCAACAAAGTCGCCCAGATGCTGCGCGACCGCTACTACTTGGGGAAAGTGGCATTCAAAGGAGAAGAGTATGACGGACGCCACCCCGCGCTCATCGACGAGGAACTCTTCGACCGCGTTCAGTCGCTACTGGAGACGCGGGCGATCTCGGGCGAACGGCGTCGTGTGCATTCGCACTACCTCAAGGGCACGCTCTATTGCGGCCGATGCCGACTCGAGGACGGGGCAATCAAGAGACTCATTCTGCAGCGAGCAGTGGGCCGTCGAGGCAACGAGTACTTCTACTTCTTCTGCATCGGCGCACAAGACCACAGCTGCGACGCCCCGTACTCCAACGTCGACAGGGTCGAGGAAGCAATCGAGGATCACTACAAGACCATCCGATTCAGCCCGGCGTTCATCGCCGTGATGCGAGCCGGGATGGAATCAGCGCTTTCAGACACCGAGGCCGCGCAAAGGCTCCTTCGCAAGCAGCTTGAGGATCAGCTGGTCAACCTCGACACCAAGGAAGAGAACCTGCTCGACCTCGCCGCAGACGGCACACTGCCGCAAGGCAAGATCCGTGCTCGTCTCGCCGACATCGGACGACAACGCGAAAAGCTCCGCGCTGATCTCAACACGGTGGTCGACGACCTCAGCGAGGGAGCCGAGTTCCTCCAAGCCAACCTTCGACTGCTCGAAGATCCACACGCCCTCTACATGGGCGCTAGTGACGAGATACGGCGCAAGCTCAATCAAGCGATCTTCAAGCACATCTTCGTGGCCAACGAAGAAGTCGTCGGAGACGAGATCAACAGCCCGCTGGCAGAACTTCTCGCCGCCCAACACGGCTTCCGCGCCCGCGAAGCGGGACTGAGCACGAGCGACTCCCTCGACCAGGCGCTCGCTGAACTGGTACGACATTCCGCACCAACGACTAAAGCCACCCCGAAAGGTGGCTTTAGTACGGTGACCGTAGAAGACCTACTCACCGGCATCGACGCGGACGCCGATTCTAGTAAGCCTTCTATGGTGGACCCTAGGAGATTCGAACTCCTGACCTCCTCGATGCGAACGAGGCGCGCTACCAACTGCGCCAAGGGCCCATAGTGCGTAGCCACGCTATCAGGTTTCGGAAAGCCGTTTGTGCCGCTCAGCTCGCAGCGGCGATGCGACGCCGACGCAGCACCGCGTCGAGATCCGTCTTGCCTGCCTGCGGCTCGTCGATGAAACCCATCGCCGCGAAGCGGCTTGGCGCTGCGGTCGCGAAGCGGCTCGGAGCTGCGGTCGCGACACCGCTCGACGCAGCGGCCACAGGACGGATCGGCGTGACCTCCGGCTCCTGGTGCGCCCTCCGCAGAGCCTCCTCGGCATCAGCGGTCGCCTGGCGCAGTTCGGCCGCAGCCTCCAGGGAAGCGATCACCGCGCGCTCGACCTGGGGCCTGGTCATATACAGCGGCTTCGGCACCGCAACCGGGGTCCAGGTGGTCTGTACAGGAGCCTGTGGAACGGGCACGCTGATGGACTGCTTCTTCACGACCACGGCCGGGCGGGTGCGCAGGCTGCGGGCAAGTTCTGCACGCGCCGTGCTGACAGCCGCCATCTGACCGAGCATCGTGAAGGCGCCGACGGTGACGATCAGGCCCGCGGCGACCAGCGCCCAGCTGCCGACGGCCATGAACTGTGCAACACCAATGCCGGAGGCGACGAGCGCCACAAGGAGGAAGATCGATGTGATTACGCGGGAGCGGCGCAGCCTGCGCGAGGCAGACGAGCCGACGGCGACATCCGCGGCGATGGCCGGCTGGGTCTCGGCGAGGCGACGGGCCGCCTCGCGAGCCAGCGCGGCAGCCTGTGCCTCGGCGACGGCGACGGCGCGCTGCTGCTCCTTTCGGAGCACACGTTCCTGCAGTGCGGCGCTGCGGGCGGATGTCTCGGCCCTCACCTGGTCAGGAACCTCGGCGGTCTCCGCCATGATGCGGAGCGTCTGTTGAAGGCGCACGGCGTTGCGTTCGGTCGCGAGGTACTCGCGGCGTCGCAGCCAGGTTGGTACGAGATAGACGAGCCAGAGCAGCGCGGCGAGAGCGATGATCACGCTCGATCCGATGCCCTCGACTCCCATACCCATACGTTACGAGTGCCGGGTGCTTTCGCGTCCGATTAGCGGGGGTGTGTTCCCGGCAGCAGCGCGGCGTCCCTGTCCGCCTGCGGCACGGTTCCCGCGCCGACGGGAACCCTGCCCTCGTGCCAGCGACGCAGCGCGCCGAAGGGTAGTTCCTCCGCGGTCAGGGCAAAGCAGAAGTGGTCGCGCCAGTCCCCGTTGATGTGGATGTAGCGCCGCCGAAGCCCTTCGTAGCGAAACCCCAGCTTTTCGACGACCCGCAGTGACGGAGCATTCTCCGGGCGGATGCAGATCTCGATCCGGTGCATTCCCACCTGGAAGAAGCAGTAGTCGCTGGCCAGGGCGACAGCCGTCGGTGTGAGACCCAGGCCCGCGAAACGTTCGGAGACCCAGTAGCCAATCGACGCCGACGAGAGCGACCCATAGGTGATGCCCGACACATTCAACTGTCCGGCGAAGTCACCGTCGTATTCGATCGCAAATGGCAGCCCGAAACCGGCACGCGCGTTCGACTGCAGGCTGCGGATGCTGGCCCGCACATCGAAACTGAGCGCGCCGTACGGATTGGTCGCCTCCCACTTGCGCAACCAGCCGCGGTTGTCGAGCAACTCGCGCTCAAGGACGCGGGCGTCTTTCAACCGGATCGCGCGAATCGTTACCCTGCCATCGTTCAGGGAAGGGATCGCGGTCGCCACGCTGCCTAGTCTAGAGCCCGGTTATTCCTCGAGATTCTTCGCGAAGTTCTTCAGCCACGGTCGAAGATCGGGTCCGAGATCGTCTCTGTCGACAGCCAACTGCACGATCGCTTTGATGTAGTCGAGGCGATCGCCGGTGTCGTAACGACGACCGCGGAAGACGACACCGTAGACGCCCCCGGCGATGCCCTCGTTCGCGGCGAGAGTCTGCAGGGCATCCGTCAGCTGGATCTCCCCGCCCTTGCCCGGTGGCGTGTGCTCCAGGATGTCGAAGATCTGCGGCTGCAGCACATAGCGGCCGATGATGGCGTAATTCGACGGTGCATCTGCCACCGACGGCTTCTCCACCAGACCGGTGATGCGCACGACGTCCTCCTCGTCTGTCTTCTCCACCGTCGCGATGCCGTAGAGATGAGTCAGCTTGGGGTCGACCTCGAGGAGAGCGACGATCGTTGCATTGCGCTTTCCCTGCTCCTCGATCATGCGGGAGAGCAGCACATCGCGGGCATCGATGATGTCGTCACCGAGCAGCACGGCGAATGGCTCGTTGCCCACGTGCATCTTGGCGCGGAGCACCGCGTGGCCGAGGCCTTTGGGGTCGCCCTGGCGCACATAGTGCACCTCGGCGAGGTCCGTGGCGTAGTTGACCTTCCTCAGCCGATCGATGTCGCCCTTCTGAAGCAGTGTCGCCTCGAGCTCGCCCACGCGGTCGAAGTGATTCTCCAGCGCATTCTTGTTGCGGCCGGTGATCATCAGTACGTCGGTGAGTCCGGCGGCCACAGCCTCCTCCACCACGTACTGGATGGCCGGCTTGTCTACCACTGGAAGCATCTCTTTCGGCATCGCTTTGGTGGCTGGAAGGAATCGGGTACCGAGACCCGCTGCGGGTATGACTGCTTTGGTTATCTGGAACGACATGCCCTAAGAGTACCTATCCCTCGTTACCGGGGGGTTAACAGAGCTGTATGCCCCAGACCACCGAACTCGCGCCCGTAGAATGTCTGCATGAGCGGCGACCCGAGCCACCAGAAGCGAGCGCTTCGAGCCGAACTCCGAGAGCGCCGACGCATCATGACCGCGCGCGAACGGGAACTCGCCACCGACCAGCTGAGCCTCCATCTGCAGGATCTTGCTACGAGCCTGCACGTCACCTCGATCGCGGCCTACCTCTCGACAGCCGAGGAGCCGAACATCCGGCCGTTCCTCAACTGGGCTGAGGCCAAGGGCATCCGTATCCTCTTTCCCGTCTCTCGTGACGACGGCCTGCTCGACTGGACCGTCGGTGACGGTGAGACGGAGGTCACGGGTCTCTTCGGCATGCTGGAGCCGATCGGCGAGTTGCTCGGTCCGATCGCGATCAACGACGTCGACCTGATCGTCGTGCCCGCGGCATCCGTCGATCGCACCGGGATGCGCATGGGCTGGGGTCGCGGGTACTTCGATCGCACCCTCGGATCGATGGAGAAGTGCCCGCCGGTCTATGCTGTGATCTTCGACCGGGAGTTGGTCGATTCCGTGCCCAGCGAGGTGCACGACAAACGCGTCAATGGTGTTGTGACACCGAGCGCGATCACCAGCTTCTAATTTCCTCACCGCACAAAGGACTCCCGTGCCCACCTATTCGTACCGCTGCGCGAACTGCGACTACGCCTTCGACCAGTACCAGGCGTTCACTGACGACTCGCTCTCTGTCTGCCCGAACTGCGGTGAGCCGAAGCTCCGCAAGGTATTCAACTCCATCGGCGTCACTTTCAACGGTTCTGGTTTCTATCGTACGGATGCCCGTGCCGACGCCTCAGCGGCCAAGTCGAAGTCGAACGCCGACTCGTCGTCGAAATCGAAAGAGTCCTCGTCGAGCGACTCATCATCGAAGTCGGACTCGAAGCCGTCGACCAGCGAATCCAAGCCCTCCACCTCCCCTGCGGCGAAACCGGCAGCGGTATCGTCGAGCCCCAAGACCGGATCCACCGGTTCGTAGTCTCAGCCGAAAGGAGTGCCTGCAGTGTTGAAGGGATTTAAGGAGTTCATCCTCCGCGGGAACGTCATCGATCTGGCTGTCGCCGTGGTCATCGGCGCCGCATTCACCGGTATTGTCAACGCCATCGTCGGCAGCGTCATTAACCCGGCCATCGGAGCCCTCTTCAACGCGAAGGATCTCGAGACGGCACTGCCGGTCCCCATTCCCACGACCAGCGGCGATACGGCGACCCTCTACTTCGGTGCGGTGATCGCAGCGGTCATCCAATTTCTGCTGGTCGCGCTCGTGGTCTACTTCGCCCTCATCGTGCCGATCAGCTACCTCAAGAAGCTCGCTTTCGAACGCCAGAAGAAGGAGGAGGATGCTACGCCGGCCGATGTGCCTCCGACCGAAACCGAGCTTCTCATCCAGATTCGCGACCTCCTCGCCGGCCGCCCGTCGCCCGAGGGTGACCACACACTGCCGGAGGGGCCGTCGGGCAAGCACGCCGACGCCTAGCGATCCTTTTCGCCGCAAGTCGGGTCATTGCGGCCCGCCGGGGTCACCACGTTGGCCCGGATCGGCCGCATTGACCCGTTTTCGTGGGCGCGGACAGCACGAGCGGAAGCGGTCAGCCCCAGTGCGGCGGCTTGTCCTGTTTGAGACGCTCGTCGTTTTCGGTCTCGACGTGCCGCGGCGGCTCTTTCGGGGGCGTCGGATCGCTGCCAGGAGCGGCTTCCGTGGTGATGCGCGGGCGCGGTCGATCGCGCGGGCGCGGTGCTGCGTGGTCCGCCATAAGTGCTACGCCTGTTGCGTCGAGATCACCGGGATGGGTTCGGTGATGGGGGCTGTGTCGAGACCGAGCATGGTCACGATGCGATCGGCCACGGCATCCGGCTCACTGAAGAGTTCGAAGGCATGCACCCGGAGGTAGTGCCAGCCGAGGCGGCGCAGCATCTCGGGGCGCAGGCGCAGCGACTCGCGAAGGCTGGTTCCCTGCAGCACGGTGTCGGTCTCGATGGTGAGACACATGCCGTGGTGCGAGGCGACGAGTCCCAGCTTTCCGCGGTGGCCGAGGGCTACACGGAGCCCGCGTGAGCTGAGGCGACGGGCCAGATCTACGAGCATGGGCTCGCTGTCGTCCGGGATCGCCTCGATCGCGTTGCGCGCGCTGACATCGGTGAGGATCTCAGCCAGGGCGACAGCGCCGAACTGCATGCGGTTCTCGTCGATGTCGTCGGCCTCGAAACAGGTGACGATCACCATGGAGCGTCGCGCACGCGTCATAGCTACGGCCAGCAGTCGCTCGCCACCGGGCCTGCCGAGTGCGCCGAAATCGGAGAGCACGCGACCGTGAGGGGTACGACCGTAGCCGATAGAGAAGATGACCCGGTCACGGCTCTGCGCAACTGCCTGCTCGATCGTCATCACGGCGAAAGGCTCAGGGCGGTCGCCGAGCACGAACTCGCTGAGTTCCGCACGGCCGACGGATGCCCGCAGCACCGCCTGCTGCACACGGACGGCATGCTTAGCACTCGCGGTGATGATCATCAGCGACTCGTGCGGGCGGCTCGTCGCATGCTCGATCACCAGTTCGACGGCGCGATTGACCTCGGCATCGACACTCTCGACCCCGCCGGACTCCGGGTCGGGCATGCCTGAGCCGTCTTCGAGGAAGTCGAGACGAATGCTGTTGTGCCCGAGGAAGCTGCCCGCCCAGGGGAATGACTCGATCTTGCCGGCATAGAAACGACGGTTGACAAGTTCCGCAAGGTCTTCGCCACCGGCGCGATAGCTGCGCGTGAGGGCGAGCGTCGGCAGAAGGGTGCCGAGCCTGGCCAGGGCGGATTCGGCGTGCAATCCGTCGAGCGTCTCCGCCACGACCTCCGGCTCCTCGGCCTCGGTCGCGGCCAGCGCGATGGTGAAAGGGGCGGGCGTCTGGGTGACCGGGTCGCCGAACGCCACGGTCTGCTTGCCGCGGCGGATCGCTCCGACGTTCTCGGCGAGAGTGGTCGCCCCGGCGTCCACCAGGACCACCGTGTCGAAGTGCAGGGTGTCGGTGATCTGAGCGACCTCGTACGGCGAGGCCAGCCACACCGGCGCGATCGTGCGCGAGAGGTGAGGGGCCGCCTCCTGCAGGTCACGGGCGTCGAGGTGCTCACCGCGCAGGGCGCGCTTCAGAGCCGCAGCCTCATCCGGCCAGTCGACGAGTCCGATACTCCAGTTTTCGGCCAGCTGCCAGGAGAGCAATTGCGCACTGCCGGCGGCATGCGCCTCGTCGACGAGACGGAAGTCGGCCTCGAGGCGATCGAGCACGGAGGTGTTGGCGTTCAGGAGCGCGCGATCGGATTCCAGCATCGACTCGAGGGCCGACTGCCACCAGGCAAGTTCGAGTTCTGCAGCGACCTGGCTCTCCGGCACGTGACGGGAGGCGAGATCTTCGAGCAGCGGGTCGAGCTGCAGGTCGCGCAGCGTGGTGCGCAGTTGCGCACGCTCCTGCAGGTTGTGCAGCACGTCCGACTCGGCCGCGAGTGCCTCGACCCGATCGAGCAGCAAATGGATCGGCATGTAGACCAGCTGGGTCTCCCGCGTCGCGGCGCCGAGCGGCTCGTCGAGCGAGGTGAGGTCCTGGGCCACATGCTGGTAGGCGACCTGCACGTCGGCGATACCGACCGGCACCTCGGGGGTCACGCCGGCGACGACGAAACGCTGCCAGAGGATGCGCTGCTGCTGAATACGCGTGAGTGCCTCGTTGATGTCGCCGATGTGCACGCCGGGGCGCACATACTCACGGGCAAGTCTCTTGAGACGACGACGATTAGACGACGACATCTCTGGCGAATCCTTGCGCGAGGAGGTCGCCGCGATCAGTTCGCTGAGTGAGCGGTCGAAGACCACCGGCTGAAACTTGTCGAGGGTATCGCGGATATCCACGAGCAGGCGCAGATAGATGCCCAGCTCGTTGACGGTCTCGAATGGACGCATGCGAGTACCGGCGATGAGCTCGTTCGCCCGCTGCAGCAGGCGAGGCAGCTCCGTGTGGTGTAGCTGCTGCGCGATGCCGTGGGCGCGGGTCGCCGCCTCGCTGGTCGCAAAAATCGCTCCGTACCACGGCGAGTCGCCAGGTCCGTACTTGAATTCACCGAGGTTCGCGGCCTCGACCATCGCGGTCGCTGCTCCCGCGCGGTCGCCCGCCATCAGCCTGACGGAATCGCGGGACAGCCGGGCAGTGGTCGCCGGCGGCGACGGCAACAGCGCGAGCCGTGACAGCTCGGTGAGGCAGTCCAGCACGGAGACGCGCAGCTCCGAGTCCTGCCGTGCAACCGCACCGCGGTAGTCGAGCAGCACCTTACGCAGGCGGATCAGCGCGTCATCCACCTCGCCGACCTGTGGTGCCCTGGCCTTCTCGTCGCGGCTGATCGAGCGGATGACATCCCGGCGGAGCGTGGACGGCGAGACCGCAAGACCGCTGAGCCCGATGTCACCGAACCGCTGGGCGATGCCCGAGAGCGACGAGCGACGAGCGCTCACCACCAGCACCCGCTTGTTCTGGCCGACGAGGGCACCGAGTGCGTTGACGATGGTCTGTGTGGCACCGGTTCCCGGAAGCGTCTTCACGACGACGGAGTTGCCCGCGGCGATCTGGGCGATCACGTTCTCCTGCTCAGCGTCGGCGTCGAGGAGGAGGGTGTCAGTCTCTGGGGTGCGCTGGTCGGGGTTCTTCGGATCGACGGGCGCGTAGCTCTCCTCGACAGTCCACTTCGCCGAGGGATTGCCGGCGAGAGCGTCGAGGATGGGATGCTCAAGTTCGGCGGTGTCCGCGTGCATGGCCGTCGCCACATCCGCGAAGGACGACACGACGAGCCGCGGCAGCACGTTGAACCAGTCGAGATGCGAAGTGAGGCCGCGGAGGCGGTCGATGACCGGGTTGGGCTTGAAGGATCCGTCTTCCTCGGCGAGCGCTACGAAAGCCTGCGCGTCGAGTTCGATGTCGAACTGCGCCTGCAGCGCTCTCGCGAGTTCAGAGTTGAGGAACGGCGAGCCCTTGAGCTTCACCTCGAAGTCGCTGCCGTAGCGGCGGATGGCGAGAGGCCGCAGCAGAATGGGAGCACGGTAGTCGACACCGTCATGCTGCCACTCGGCAATACCGATACCGAGGTGGATGGAGTCGATGCCGCGCGCGGTCGCCAGCTCGAGGCCTTTGGCGGCGATCTCACCGGCGGAGAACTTGGCGGCGCGCAGGGCGAGATCGTCACGGATCAGGTTGGAGAGCAGCGTGGACTTGCCAGTGATGAACTGGGCGAGGCCGCCGGGATGGGTAGCCCCCAACTCGATACGGGTGCGCGGGGCATCCACGAAATGCAACAGGGAGGAACGGCCTCCGACAGCAGCGAGTTCGGCGCGCCAACTCGCCCATGTCGGTTCTGCCACGTTGGAAGGCGTGTAACTCGGGTCACCGAGGCTCAACGCATGCGGGGCTGTCACCTGCTTCTCCGCTCTGGCATGCCGATCTTCCGGCTCCTCGAAGAAGTCGTCGTCCTGGGTTCTATTGGCGCGCCACACAGGGACACCTTAAGCGTGTAGCCCCCGAAATCAGGGGAGATGCCGGGGAGTTTCGCTGTTCGGATCTGTCAGGAAGATCGGCAGGCGGCGATCGTAGGATACCGGCATGGCCTTCACGAGCATCCAGGGGGCGCCGTCCGACCTCATCCCGGCCGTAACGACGGCGGCTGTCACCGTCCTGGTGATCATCGTGGCGATCGTGATCGTCGTCGGCGCCGTGCTGGCCCGACGTCGTGGCAGGGGGCAGGCGACCCGCACCGACGACAGTGCGAAACGTGCCAACATCCTGCTGGTACGACTCGACGATTCGCTCAAGCGCAATGACGACGAGCTCGGTTTCGCGGTCGCCCAGTTCGGCGAAGAGCGGGCGCGAGAGTTCGACGGCGCGGTTGCCGACGGCAAGAAGAACCTCGCGGAGGCCTTTCGTCTCAAGCAGCAACTCGACGATGCCTACCCCGACACCGAGGCGCAGGTGCGCGAGTGGACCGCCCGCATCGTGCACCTCTGCGAGTCGAGCCTCGACAGTCTCGATCGACAGTCGTCGGCCTTTGGACGGCTCCGCTCGCTCGAATCCAATGCACCAGCCGACCTTCTGGCTGTTCGAGAGCTGGTGACCGCCACATCGTCGAGGTTGCCGGTCGCAACCGCGACGCTCGAACGACTCTCCGCGGAGTACACCGAACACCTGCTCGCAACGGTTGTCGGCACTGTCGCCGAAGCGCAGTCACTGTTGGCCGTGGCATCCACGAAAGCAGACGATGCCGAGCGGGGTCTCCGCGGGGCGAGCGACGTGACGGCGCTGCTGCAGGATGCCCGTTCCGACGCGCAGCACGCGGCCCAGCTGCTTGACACAGTCGACAACCTGGACACATCCTTCGCCGAGTCGTCTGCCAGACTCCAGCGATTGGCCGCGGACAGCCGGCGCGATCTGGTCGAAGCCCGGGGCTCAAGAGACAGCGCGCCCGACCCGGATTCCGGCGCGGCGATCGGTGCGGCGGTGAGCGGGGTGGAGGGCACGCTCGCATCGCTCGACACGGCTGACCCCGCGGCATCCATCGACAGGTTGCAGTCGTCGATCGGCGCGCTGGATACGGCGCTGGCGAGTGCTCGCAACCAGGCCCAGCGGCTCGAACACGCACGCACCGCGCTCGGCGGGGCACTCCTCACCGCGCGAAGCCAGATCGCCACGACCAAGGACTTCGTGGCCGGTCGGCGCGGCGGAGTAGGAGCGGACGCGCGCACCAGGCTGGCAGAGGCCGAACGATTGCTCGCAATCGCGGAGGCGGAGGCCGATCCCGTGACGGCGCTCGATACCGCCCGCAGTTCAGCGACCTACTCGCGCGACGCGGATGCCCTCGCGCGCTACGACGTGCTGCACTAAGCCGCGGCAGCCAGTAGCACGCAGGTGCAGAGCGCGTCGATGGCGGCCTCGAGCTCAGTCTGGGATGGGAATGTCGGGGCGATACGGATGTTCGCGTCATCCGGGTCGTCGCGATAGGGATAGGTCGAACCTGCGGGAGTGACCGCCACACCGATCTCGCCGGCGAGCGCGATCGCCCTGGACGCTGTTCCCTTCGGAACGTCGAGGCTCACGAAGTAACCACCGGTGGGCCTCGACCAGGTGGCCACGCCGGAGAGCCGCCGCTCGAGGATCTCGAGCACGGCGGCGAAACGGGGTTCGATGATGGCGCGGTGGGCGCTCATGTGACGGCGCACTCCATCCGTGCTCCGCAGCAGCCGCAGGTGGCGGAGTTGGTTGAGCTTGTCGGGGCCGATGGTCTGCACAGAGCTTCGCTGACGGAACCACGCGACGTTGTTCGGAGAGGCGCCGAAGAAGGCGACGCCGGAGCCCGGGTAGGTGATCTTGGAGGTCGAGGCAAAGACGAGTGGGCGATCCGGATGCCCGGCTCGCGCCGCCGCGGAGAGCACGTCGATCACCGGCGGCTCGTCATCGGTGAGGTGGTGCACGGCGTAGGCGTTGTCCCAGAACAGTCGGAAGTCGACAGCGGCCGCCTCCATTCCGACGAGCGCCTCAGTCTCCTCCACCGTGTAGACGATGCCGGTGGGGTTGGAGTACATCGGCACACACCACATACCGCGGATGCCAGAGTCCTCGGCTACGAGGCGCCTGATCGTCTCGAGATCGAGTCGGCCATCGACGAAGGGGACGGGGATCATCCGGATGCCGAACGCCTCGCAGATCGCGAAATGCCTGTCGTAGCCGGGCACAGGGCAGAGGACAGCGAGGTTCTCGACATCCCGCCACGGACCGCTGCCGCCGGGGACCCCGTGCAGTAGCGCATGCACGACGACGTCGTGCATGGTCGACAGGCTGGCGTTGCCGAGAGCAAGCAGCTGCGCCGTCGGGATCTCGAGAAGTTCGCCGAAGATGGCGCGCAGCTCAGGTAACCCATCCGGTCCGCCGTAGTTGCGCAAATCGGTGCCAGAGGCATCGCGATAATCGCCTACACCCGGGAGTTCGAGCAGGGCGTTCGAGAGATCGAGCTGCTCCGGTGACGGCTTGCCGCGGGTCAGGTCGAGCGACAGTTTCTGCGCTCGGAGTTCGTCATACCGCTGCTCGAGTTCTGCCCTGGTTGCGTCCACCAGACAAAACTAGCGCGCCTACCCCGCCTCAGATCGCGTGGATGCTCCAGCCGGCGGAAGCCGACTCCCCCGGCTGGATGACCAGCAGGTCGGTACCGGAGTTGAAGGCGTCCGGAGGGCAGGTCATCGGTTCCACTGCGAGTCCGATGCGGCTCGGCTCGGGAGCGGGGCGGTCGGCCGTGTGCACCTGCACCCACGGGCAGTCGGTGCCCCACGACATCCCGACGCCGGTGCCTGCCATGCTCAGTACGCGCACGGACGCGAGGCCGTTCTCGTTCCGGGTGATGTCGGTGAAGGCATGGTCGATGAAGGTGTCGGCGATGGTGCGGGAGGAGCGGAAATCGAACTCGCCGCCCTCGACGGTGTCGAGGTCGAGGGGGATCAGCCGGTCCGCGGTCACGGTGAGGACGCTGCTCGCCGGGAGTTCGAGTGCCCAGTCGTCGACGTGACCGTCGCCCGCGACGAGGTAGGGATGGGGTCCAGTGCCGAAAGGGGCCGCCAGCGCTCCGGTGTTGAGCGCCGACACCGACCAGTGGAGTCCACCGTCGTCGAGACGGAATTCGATGCGCAGCTCGAGACGGAACGGATACCCGACCTGAGCCTCCACGGTGGCACCGAGCACCAGGCGGTCAGCGCTCTCCTCCAGCGCCGAGAAGTCGAGCCACCCGGCGAGCCCGTGCAGTGCGTGATGGCGCGATGGTTCGGTAAGGCTCAGCTGGTAGTCCGTACCGTCGAAGGAATAGGTCCCATCCACGACCCGGTTCGGCCACGGCGCGAGGGTGGCTCCTCGGAAAGCTGGACGCACCTCAGCCGCGTTGAAAGGGACGACGAGGCGGCGCCCGTCGAAGGTCAACTCCCTGAGCGAAGCACCGACACTCGCGACCGTCGCACGATAGCTGCCGGATTCCAGACGGTACTGTCGGCCACTCAGATCGGTCATCGCGATGCTCTCCTCGGTTCGAATGCGGCTCTGACGTTACCGCACCGCCCGCTACCGGGAGATGAGGTTCAGTCCGGAGCTGCGGGCGACGTTGTATTTGCCTCCCTCCCAGAGGTCGAAGCTGACGAATTGCGCGCCACGGCCCGCCGCCTCCTCCACCTGCTCGGGTGTGAGTACCGTACCCGCGCCGACGAGAATATCTCCACGCACAGCAAAGGCACTGACCGCCGCGAGTCCCTCTGGCGTACGCAGCGTAATCTCGACCGAAGTGATTCCGCCACGCAGCAGTGCGGCTGCCAGTTCGTCGGAACGGGCCGCGTCGTCGATGGTCACGATCGGCACTATGCGCGCCGCGCGGATCTCCTCGACAGTACTACGCACCTTCTTATTTGCTCGATCCGCAGCCACGTTTTCATTTTTTGCTTTCGGTGAAGGCCTTCGCGGTTGTCCCTCCGTAAAAGCGGAGAAGATAGTCACTCGGGAGAAACAGCGAGATTGGCGGAAGCCGTGAACGAGGTACGGGCCGTGGTGGGGACTTCAGCGTGGAACAAACCACACTGGCGAGGGCACTTCTACCCGCCCGGTCACGTGCAGCGCCGAGAACTCGAATATGCATCCGACCATCTAGCGTCACTGGAAATAAACGCGACGTTCCACGGCCTACAAGAACCGAAGACCTTCCGGGACTGGCGGAGACGAACGCCCCACGGGTTCGTCTTCTCAGTCAAAGGCAGCCAGATGGTCACGCACGATCAACTCCTCAGGAATCCAGCCATGAACGTGGCCAACTTCCTCGCCTCTGGCCCACTCGCCCTCGAGGAAAAATTGGGACCGTTTCTCTGGCAGATCTCCGAATACCTTGCTTTCCAGCCGACCGTGGTCGAGGAGTTTCTCGCAGTGCTCCCCCACTCGATCGACGAGGCGCGGCAGCTCATCGAGCAGTACGCCACGACGAGTGTCAACGATCGCTGGATGGACGCACCGAACCGACCGATCCGGCACGCCTTCGAGGTGCGCCACCCCAGCTTCTCCAATCCGCGCTTCCTCGAACTGCTGCGACGCTACGACGTGGCCATAGTCGTCACGAATACCCCACGCTGGCCCGAGTTCCGCGATATCACCTCTGACTTCGCATACGTGCGGCTGCACGGCGACGTGACCACGCGCCCCAACGGGTACAGCGATGCAGACCTGGACGAATGGGCAACCCTCATCAATGGATGGCTGAGCGGCGAGGGCTGCGCTGACGGTCGCGGGCGGGATGTCTTCGTCTATTTCGACAATCCCGACAACAGGGGAACGCGCTCGCCATTCGATGCCATCCGACTTCAGGAGCGGCTCGATGGACCTCGGCGTCCGCGCACCGAAACACCAGTCCAGCCAGCACTCTGGGGCTAGTCACGCGCCGATAGGGTCTAGCCATGACGAAAACTCCGAAGCCATGGTTCCGTCGTCCGGGGAGAGTCATACCTACCGGCCTGCTCGCGCTCGGAGTGATAGCTGCGATCGTCTGGGTGGTGAGCCCATGGCCTGCGGCCCTCCTCATCAGAGGGTTGTTCGAAAAAGGGGCACAGGACACGATTAATGAGATGTTGCCCTAGGTTCCGAAGAGCGGTGTTGGCGGAAAACTCGACGTGGCCTATGGCTCCAACCAGAACGAGAAATTCGACGTCTTCACGCCGGAGACCGCATCTGCTCGGCTCCCGACTGTGGTGTGGATCCACGGTGGAGCCTGGGTCTCCGGGCACAGGGAGGATGTTGATCCGTACCTGAAGATCATCGCGTCGCACGGTTACGCCACCGTGAGCCTCGACTACTCGATCGCCCTGGAGGCCACCTATCCGACGGCAATCACCCAGCTGAACGATGCGCTCGCGTTTCTCGTCGCGCACGCCGACGAGTACGGGATCGACCCCGACCGGATCATCATCGCCGGCGATTCCGCGGGAGCGCAGTTCACCAGCCAGCTCGCAACTCTCACCACTAATCCCGCCTACGCCAAGCGCCTCGGGCTCATACCGGCGCTGTCGAAGGACCAGCTGCGGGCGGTGATCCTGAACTGCGGAATCTACGACGTGAGCGGCATCCCGAACGCACCAGGAATCGGCGGATGGGGCTTCCGCATCGCGCTCTGGGCATACCTCGGTGACAAGAACTGGTCGACGACGCCCGGCGGCGAAGACATGTCGACCCTCGATTTCGTCACCAGGCACTTTCCGCAGACATAGCGTCAGTTCAGCTCGAGAGGGTGCCGACGAGATCGGTCGTGCCTGGCACACGCCGTCACGAGCCGGCACACTGAGGTCGACGGATACAGGATTCGATTTTGTCACCGGTGCGCTAGCATGATTCCCATGACCGCAGCACGCGCCTCCTGGTGGCTCCGCCGATAGGCGGCTGCTGTCTGACGAACAGATTCGACCGCCTCCCGTTACCGGGGCGGTCTTTTTTTCGGCCTCGGTACGGATGGCACTGAGAGATGGAGCCACCCATGACCCTGCTCGATGAGATCCTCGGCGCGACACCACCCGAGGCTTATGCGCTGCTGGCGCGCGCCGGTCGCGACGACCTCGAAGTCCTCGCGGGCCCCATCGTCGACGTTGCACTGCTCGCCGACATCCCGCTGACGGATGCCGCGGGCATCCGCCGCGAGGTGCTCAGCATCGTGCCCTTCCGCCAGGTCGCCGAACGCGGCTACCGCGCACATGACGACGGCGCTCCGCTGCGCTGCATGATCGTCGAACAGCGCGAGTCCGTGCCGCGCAACGAGGCGATCCGGATACTTCCCACCGGGGAGATCGACGTGACCGCCGTCGGTTTCGACATTCCCGACGAAGAATATGCGGACATCGTGCAACACGTCATCGACGACGAGATCGGGCGAGGCGAGGGAGCCGACTTCGTGATCCGCCGCGACTTCATCGCCACCACCGGAACCCCGGCACGCAGTCTCGCCCCCAATCTGCTGCGCCGGCTGCTCGAGCGTGAGTCGGGAGCGCACTGGACCTTCGCGATCGTCACCCCCGACATCGCCCTGGTCGGCGCCTCACCCGAACGTCACGTGTCGGTCGAGCGGGGTGTGGTGACAATGAACCCGATCAGCGGTACCTACCGACATCCGTCGACCGGCCCCGACCGCGAGGGCTTCCTGGAGTTCCTCGGCGACACCAAGGAGGTGGAGGAGCTCTTCATGGTGGTGGACGAGGAACTCAAGATGATGAGCGCCGTCTGCGCCTCCGGCGGTTTCATCCATGGGCCGTACCTCAAGCAGATGTCGCGGCTGACCCACACCGAATACCTGCTGCGCGGGCACAGTGATTTCGACGTGCGAGACGTGCTGCGCGAGACGATGTTCGCACCGACGGTCACCGGGTCTCCTATGGAGAACGCCTGCGCGGTGATCGAACGGCACGAGACCGCGGGACGCGGCTATTACGCGGGCGTTGCAGCCCTCATCTCGCCCGAGGACGGCGGCGGATTCTCGCTCGACGCGCCCATTCTCATCCGTACCGCGCAGCTCGCGGGCGATGGGACTGTCAGGGTCGCGGCTGGTGCGACCCTGGTGCGTCACTCGGTACCGGCCAGCGAGGTGAAGGAGACCCACAGTAAAGCGAGCGGGGTGCTCGCGGCGCTCGGACTGCTGCCCGCCGTGGATGTCGCGCGTCACGCTCCTCTCGCCGACGACCCGGTAATTCAGGATGCACTGCAGCGTCGCAACGCACAGCTCTCCCCGTTCTGGATGAACGACCAGCAGCCGGAACCGGAGGCCGGCTTCGCAGGGCGCCGTGCCACCATCGTCGATTTCGAGGACCGCTTTACCACCATGCTCGGCCACCAGCTGCGCCATCTCGGTATGGAGGTGCGCATTGTGCACTGGAGCACTCTAGAGGATGCGGATATCGAGAACGCCGACTTGCTGGTCTGCGGCCCCGGACCCGGCGATCCGCTGGACCTCGGCTCCGCCCGCGTCCGCAAGATCGGCGAGGTGATCGACGCGCGTCGAGCCGTCGGCCTGCCGCTGCTCGCCGTCTGCCTCAGCCACCAGGTGCTCGCAACGAAGCTCGGTCTCGGCATCGACCGGCTGGATCGACCGCGCCAGGGGCTACCGCTCGAGATCGACCTCTTCGGCACCCCGGCGGTCGTCGGTTTCTACAACACCTTCACCGCACGCCTCGCTCCTGGCGGCTCCCTGCCCGACCGGGTCGAAGGCAGCGTCGACCCCGCCAGCCGCGACGTCTTCGCGCTGCGCGGCCCCGGATTCGCCTCCGTGCAGGGGCACCTCGAGTCGATCCTTTCCCGCGATGGGATCGCCGCGCTGCAGGTGCTGGCGGCGAGCGCTATGGCAGTGGCGGCGTAGCGTTTGCGCCGGTGCGTGAGTGCGTGTGTGCGTGGGTTCGTTCGGTGCGTGTGTGCGTGGGTTCGTTCGGTGCGTGGGTTCGTTCGGTGCCAAATGAAGGCACCGCCGCCTGACATCCCTGGATTCTCGGAGCCACAACCGCCAGAACGTTCAAGATCTCCTTCATTTGGCACAGTATCGGTGCGCGGCCGCAGCCGCGAAACTAGCTTCTTGGCCACGATCGGCGGAAGCAGAGTGCAGGACGCACGGGCGATGGTCGAAGCGTCGGATCTCGAGGGGTGCCGACAGCCGCTCGAGCGGCTGTTGGCATCCGTCGGGCCATGGTCGCGAGCTCGGTATGGTCGCTCCCGTCGCGGAATCGGCGATGATGTCGGTATGACTGCGACGAGCGAGGACCAGCCCGAAACCCACTGGCACAAGCGCGGCTCTCGCACTGTCTACCGCGGGCGATCGATCATCTCCGAGCACGATGTGGTGCTACCCACTGGGCAACATGCCACCTACGAAGTCGACGAGAGTGTGCCGTTCGCGGCCGCCGTTCTCATCGTCGACGAGAACGACATGCTGTGCCTGGCAAGGCAATACCGCTACCCGCTCGAGCGCTGGATCTAAGACCTGCCGGGCGGAGCCGGCGAAGATGGCGAGCAGCCGATGGATGCCGCGGCGCGCGAATGCCGCGAAGAGGCCGGCCTCGAGCCGGCGCGACTCGAACCGTTGTACAGCTACGCGGCCAACCCCGGTCGGTCGGCGTGGGCCGTGCACCTGTTCTTCTGTCGGGTCACCGCCGCGGCATCCGCTGACCTCTCGGATCCGACCGAGCAGGTGCGTACAGTGCGGATGACCGTCGACGAATTGGACGACCTCATCCGTCGCAATGAAATAGTCGACCCGTCGCTACTCATCGCCCGCTCTCTCGCCGGGATGCGTGGGCTGCTGCCGCCGCTGGCCTGAATCGTCCCGGGAGCGTCGGAGACCGCAACGAGGGCGATCCCGTGACGGAGTAGTCGCCCGCGCGGCGCCCGATGTCGTTTCTCCGGAGGATTGGGGCATACATGCCCGCGATGAGCGGATACCCCGGGGCAGAAGCAGATTCCTCCGGAGAAACAGGTTACGAACCGGCGGCTACCCGTAGACACGAGAAGGGCGAGCGACCGAAGTCGCCCGCCCTTCTGCGCTGCTGCTGCCGGCTACGCGGCCAGTGGCAGCTCCGCGACCTGGTGCGCTTCGACGACGAGGGTGTCGTCGTTCACGACCACGGTCACGGTTCCGCCGTCCGTGAGGTCCGAGGTCACCAGCAGGTCCGCGATCCGATCATCGAGTTCGCGCTGGATGACGCGACGCAACGGCCGGGCACCGTACTCTGGCTCGTACCCGTGTTCGGCGATCCAGTCGATCGCCTCCTCGGACACGGTGAGCTCGATGTTCCGCGCCGCCAGCCGAGCCTCGGTAGAGCGGATCAGCAGGCGCACGATGTCGTGCAGCTGCTCGGTCTCGAGCTTGCGGAACAGCACGATCTCGTCAATGCGGTTGAGGAACTCGGGTCGCATCGCCTCCCGCAGCTTGCCCATCACCCGGTTGCGCAACTCCTTCTCCGCAATGACCTTGTTCGCCGCGTTTTCGGTACTCGCGACGAAGCCCAGCGCGCCGCCCCGGCTGGCAAGAAACTCCGAACCGAGGTTCGAGGTCATGATGATCACGGCGTTGCGGAAGTCGACGGTGCGACCCTGTCCATCGGTGAGCCGCCCATCATCCAGAACCTGCAGCAGCAGGTTGAAGACGTCGGGGTGTGCCTTCTCGATCTCGTCGAACAGTACGACCGAGTAGGGGTTGCGACGGATGCGTTCGGTCAGCTGGCCGGCCTCGTCATACCCGACGTAACCGGGAGGGGCACCGACGAGTCGGCTCACCGTGTGGCGTTCGCCGAACTCGCTCATGTCGAACCGCAGCATCGCCTTGTCGTCACCGAAGAGGGACTCCGCCAGCGCCTTGGCCAACTCTGTCTTTCCTACGCCTGTCGGGCCGAGGAAGAGGAAGCTGCCGACCGGCCGGTTCTGGTCACCCATGCCGGTGCGGTTGCGCCGTACCGCCTTCGCGACGACGGCCACGGCGTCGTCCTGTCCGACCACACGCTCGTGCAGTTCGACGTCGAGCCGTGCCAGGCGCTCACGATCGACCTCGGTCAGGCGACTGGCCGGGATGCCGGTCGCGCGGGAGATCACGGCGGCGATCTCTGCCTCGTCGACCACGGCCGACTCGACTTCAGCCGACTCGATCGCTGCAGACTGGTCCAAGGATGCCGTGGTCGGCCTGGCAGCATCGAGCCTGGTGTGCACGGCGTCGATCTGGTCGCGCAACCGTGATGCCTCTTCATAGTGTTCGAGGGCGACCGCGGAGTTCTTCGACGACTCGAGTTCGGCCAGCTCCCGGAGCAGGCCGGAGACGTCCACCTGCGAGCCGAGTTTGAGACGCAGCCGCGCACCGGCCTGATCGATCAGGTCGATGGCCTTGTCGGGAAGGAAGCGGTCGGGCACGTAGCGAGCAGACAGCTCGACGGAGGCACGGATGGCCTCGTCGGTGTACCGCACACCGTGGTGATCTTCGTAGGCCTTGCGCAGCCCGGAGAGGATGAGCACGGCATCCTCGATGCTGGGCTCACCGACCTGCACCGGCTGGAAGCGACGCTCGAGCGCCGGGTCTTTCTCGATCGAGCGGTATTCCTTGAGGGTGGTTGCTCCAACAACGTGCAGCTCGCCGCGGGCCAGTCGCGGCTTCAGGATGTTGCCGGCGTCCATGCCGCCCTCGCCCGCGCCACCAGCACCGACGACGGTGTGCAGTTCGTCGACGAAGACGATGATCTCCGCCTGGTGAGCGCTGATCTCATCCATCAGTTTGGTGAGACGCTCCTCGAAGTCGCCGCGGTAGCGAGTACCGGAGAGCATCGCCGGCAGGTCGAGGGAGACGACACGCTTGTCGCGCAGCTGCTGCGGCACACCGCCGTCAACGATCGCCTGGGCAAGACCCTCGACGATCGCTGTCTTGCCGACACCGGCCTCGCCGATCAGCACCGGGTTGTTTTTGGTGCGCCGCGAGAGGATCTCGATGGTCTGCTCGATCTCGTCGGCACGACCGATCACCGGGTCGAGGTCGCCGGAACGTGCCATAGCCGTGAGGTCGATGCCGAACCTGTCGAGCATCGGCGTTTCGGACTCGGATGACACCCCCACCGGATCCGCTCCCTGGGCGTTCACTGTCTCCCGCATCCCCGACTGCAGCGCCTCAGGTGTCACGCCGGCAGCAGCCAGCACCTGGCCGGCCGGGGAATCCTGGTTGATCACCAGGGCGAAGAAGAGGTGCTCAGGGTCGATATAGGTCGACCCGGAGGCGCGGGCCACCTGGTAGGCGTGGAACAGCGCGCGCTGGCCGGACTGCGTGAGTACCGGCGCATCGGTACGTTCTGCGGATGCCTCCGGCAGGCGCTGCTCCGCGGCATCCGCAACGGCTGCGGGGTCGGAGCCGACGCGCGTGATGACGTCGGCGGCCGGCTGGAGCCTGGCGAGCACGCGCAGAATGTGGAGTGCGTCCAACTCGCTGTGGCCGTGCTCGACGGCGAAACGGCCGGCCTGGGCCAGAACGTCACGGCTGCGACGGCTCAGCAGGCGGCTGATGTCGATCGAGCGCCCGGACTGCGCCGCGCGTTCGCCTTCGAGATAGCGTGCGAGAAACTCGTCAAACGAGTTGCTGCCGTTCTCTTCGGGTTCAAAACTGTTAGGCATGAGACCTCCTGTGGAAACTTGAGTGCCCTTGACTCAACTTAACGTCGAGCGCCGCGTTTCATTCCCGCAGCCCGTCGAATGCGTCTGCTCGGCACAACACGCTCGGCGCGACGGTGCGTGGCTAAGCTGCCCTATGTTCGCCCACAACAAAGGAATAGCCATGACTCGCCCAGAACCCCTCTACACGATCGAGCAGCTCCAGAGCGAGCCCGTCGCCAACGTCGCATCGTTCCTCAGGGATGATGCGGTGAGGCTCGGCGAGATCGCCGTTGGCGTCATCCGCGAGTGGGAGCGCAACCTCGCCGTAGACGTCCACATCGGCGACGAACTCGCCTACCGCGCGCAGCTCGGCAGCACAGGGCAGCGGAACGCGGATGTCATCCAGGGCAAGATCCTCGTCGCCACGAAATTCGGCCACAGTTCGCTGCTCGCCAGGCTGAAGAAAGACGCCGACCCCTCCCTCGCGGACGGCCTGGACGACAGTTACAAGTTCTGGGGTGGCTGCATCCCGATCTTCGTCAACGGCGAACTCGTGGCGACCATCGGCACCTCCGGGGAACCGGATGTCGTCGACCACGAGGCCGCAGCCGAAGCTGTCAAGCGTTACCTCGCCGAGGTCGCCGCGTAGGCGTTGTGCCGGCCGATCCTCCGGGCGTCGCAGCTTTCGGCAGCGAGTTGCCACTTTTGCCGCTGGCGCAGCAAGTTATGATACGTTTCATGCTAGCCATTCGCCACCTATGCGATTCCCTGCTGGCTGATCGCCATGCTGTGGTACCTGCGGGGCGCGGGTCTGGAACCTACGCCATTCTTTCTCACCCTCGCAGCTGGCGCGCTCTGTGGCGTTTCATTTACCGGGTGGGTACAGGGCCCCGGTTCCACGCAGACGAAGCTCGCCGTGCACATCGTCGTCGTCGCTGTGCTCGTCACCGCGCTCGTGCTGCTCACCAAGGTCACCGGCTGGGCTGTGTTGCGTCAACTGCCTGCGGGCTGGATAGGCGGCACAGCACTCTTCCTGAGTTTCGCCTCGCTCCCCTTCACGACCTGGACGGCTCTCGGACTCTTCGGTCGCTTCCTCTTTCCGCTGGGGCGCACACGTGCGGCGCGACCGACCAAGCGCGGCTGACCTCCGGGCCGGGAGATCGCGCGCGAACCATTCGGCCGGAAGAGTCACCCGTTCATCCCGATCGCGTCGGCGCACCATGTTGCGACCGGGTACCAACGGTAGATCCCGGCAGGCGGCCACCATATTTCTGGGTGTGACGACGTGATCCAGCTGCCCTCACAGAGACGGAGCACACGCCAGCCGTTTACGACGTCCCTGGGACCTTCGTCTAGTCCGGCTCGATTCCGACTGCTGCGATCGCACGCTTCACCGCTGCTATCGCGATCGCGACTTCCGCGGCATCCGTCGACCAATTGCTGACTGAGATGCGCAGGATGTCGTGGCCATTCCACTTGGACCCCGACATCCAGACGGTGCCATCCGAGATGAGTCGAGCCGTGACCTCCCGGGTACGTTCATCCGCGCCGAACGACAGCGACACCTGGGTGAACACCACGTCGTTCAACACCGTGACTCCGCCCAGCGCACCGAGACCGGACGCTAGCGCCCGTGCATTTTCAGCGAGCCTGTCGATCATGTCGACCACGCCGGTGCGCCCCAGTTGCCTGAGCGCCGCCCAGACCGGGACGCCACGCGCGCGACGTGACATCTCCGGCGTCACCTCCATAGGGTCAGTCATCGCACCGTCACGAGTAAGGTAACTCGCCTGCACTCCGAACGCCTTCACCGCGGCATCCTTCTTGGAGACGATAGCGACGCCACAGTCGTAGGGAACATTCAGCGTCTTGTGCGCATCGGTCGCCCAGGAGTCGGCGAGATCGACACCGTCCAGCGCGTCGACAAACTGCGGCGACGCAGCCGCCCACAATCCGAAGGCGCCGTCCACATGCACCCAGGCGTTTTTCGCATGGGCCAGGTCGCTACACTCACGCATCGGGTCGAATGCGCCCGAGTGCAGGTTGCCTGCCTGCAGACACACGATTACCGGCCCGTCCACGTCGTCGAGCGCAGAGGCGAGGGCGGACGGAATAATGCGGCCCTGGTCATCTGCGTCGACCAGTGTCGGCAGACCGAGCCCCGAATACCGCAACGCGAGATCCACGGAGATGTGACGCTCGGCGCCGGCGAGCACCGTGATGCGTGGGGCGCCGTTGAAGCCCTGTGCGTTGATGTCCCAGCCGGCTTGCTCCAACACCCAGCCGCGACCGGCGGTGATTCCAACGAAGTTCGCGGCGGTGCCACCGGTCGTGAATCCGACATCCGATCGCGTGGGTAGCCCGAGCAGCTCGACGATCCACCTGCCCGCAGTCTCTTCGATGGCGGCCGTCGCAGGGCTGGCGTAGCGCATCGCCGCGTTCTGGTCCCAGGCGCTCACTAACCAGTCAGCGCCGAGCGCCGCAGGGAGCGTTCCACCGATGACCCAGCCGAAGAAGCGACCGGATGACATGGCCATAATGCCAGGCTCGGCCAGAGTGGCCAACTCGTCGACCACATCGACCGGATCAGTGGGATGGTCGGGGAGCACACCACCGAAAAGCGGAAGCAGGTCGTTAGCGCTTTTCGTAGGTGCGACCGGCCGGTCAGGGAGCGATTCGATCCACTCCATGGCTCGGTCGCGAGCTCGATCAAGTGTGGCCTGATACACGCGAGGGTCGAGAATCATGACTCAGAGTAGCGCGAACGCCCCGGGCGCTCTCTCCCTGATTATTATGCTCGATCCGTCTGCTTCGGGGAATCGAGATTGCAACAAGCCGCGCCAGCACGACCATGTCGTTAATCACTTCGCCGCGATCACCATCCAGGTTCCACATGCGATGGCGAAGACGAAACTCGATGCGGCGGCCAACGTGACGGGTG